>CAYXRN010000134.1:0-8736 GCA_964467635.1 uncultured Chitinophagaceae bacterium
ATTTTAGGGGGCCAGAAGTCATATAATAGAATATGAGCTCCCCAAAAGCGCCTTTTGCAAACTATCAGACTGCGATCACGCTGGGTAATTCTCACATTTCCATTTGATAATCGTCAATAAGAACGGACATACAGGCTTTTTCTCGACTAAATGATCTTCATGCAGATCGCAATGCCAGGTTCTTTTTGTTAAATATGCCGAACAACATGACGACGGCAACAGCGATACCACACCATATTGAAATGGCATAAGAAAGCTGCAGTCCTTCGGGTGCAAAAAGAATGTAAGATACTACCACAACAGTCATGAACAAAGCAGGGATCAATGCGACCCAATAATTCTTATTCTCTTTTATTAAATAAGCGGTGATCGTCAAAAGATTAACGGCAGATATTTTTTTATTGGCCCAGGAAAAATAACGCCATACGATGCCAAAATCAATCAGGGTTAATAAATAACCAACTATAAAAAGCGGAAGGCTGATCATTAATCTTTTTAAAAACTTGTTTTGTTTTGACTTTAAGAAATCAGCAATAATGATCCTGGCGCCGCGAAAGGCGGTATCTCCTGAAGTAATCGGTGCAACTACTACGCCTAAGACCACCAACACGCCTCCAAACTTACCCAGCAGGTCATTTGAAACCACGTTCACCACATAGGCGGCATTTCCCTGCTGTGAGATCATGATGTCATTTAACTTTTCCACGTTGCCAAAAAAGCACATGGAAACAGCCGCCCAGATCATCGCTACAACGGCCTCAGCAATCATGGCACCGTAAAAAATGCGCCTGCCTTGTTTTTCGTTGGTTATGCAGCGGGCCATTAAGGGAGATTGTGTGGCATGAAAGCCTGAAACAGCTCCACAGGCGATTGTTATAAACAGCATGGGAAAAGTGGGAAAATTTCCAGCATTATAATGGTGGTTGTAGAAGGTGGAAAAAGTAAGCTCCGGTATTTCAGCTCCTCTTATCATAATGGAAATAAACACAAGTACAGCCATTAAAAACAAAGCAAGGCCAAAAACAGGATAAAGCCGGCCAATGACCTTATCTATGGGCAGCAGGGTGGCTAAAATATAATAGGCAAGGATAACTAATATCCAAAATTGCATATTAAACAGTCCTCCTCCGCCTCCAAAGCCCGAGGTCATGCCTCCCAGTATCTTTGCCGGGCCGGTAATAAAGACGGCACCGACCAAAATGAGTACGACGACAGTAAACACCAGCATGAACTGTCTTGACCCGCTGCCAAGGTATTTACCCGTAATTTCTGCAATGCTCATTCCGTTATGTTTTACTGACAACATCCCGGAAAAATAGTCATGCACACCTCCGCCAAGTAATGAACCAAAGACTATCCATAAAAAAGCCACCGGTCCCCACATGGCACCGGCAATAGCCCCAAAAATAGGACCCAGGCCGGCGATATTCAAAAACTGGATCAAAAATATCTTCCACCAGGGCAAAGCCACGTAGTCCACACCATCGGCCATGGTCGTCGCCGGAGTTTTTCTTTTGGCATCCGCACCAAATATCTTTTCAACATAACGGGAATAGAAATAGTAACCGAGTAATAAAATAGCAATGGAAACGAAAAAAGTGTACATAAATGACTTTATTGTTTATTTAAGTATGGATCCTCTTTTAACCATTGCTGCAACGTATTAACATCAATCTCCTGTACCGCCAGACCTCCGTCAATAGCCATAGTCGCTGCCATCGCTGCTGATTGTCCCAGCATCATAAAAACAGGTTCCATCCTTATGGAGCCATAAGCAATATGACTGGCAGACAAACATACCGGGACCAAAAGATTTGTACATTCCGACTTTCTAGGAGTAATAGAGCGATAGGAAACCGGATAGGGATGTGGGACGCGTACCTCCACATTGCCTTCGTTTTTCACCATGCCATTGACCACAATCCGCTGGCAATTGTGGCTGTCCATGGTATAGGAGGCAAGGGCAATGCCATCTTCCACCGTCACATCGCTTCTGCAGTTGTGTTCGGTCATGACATATGCTCCAATCATCCTCCGGCCTTCACGAATATATAATTGGGGAGTAAAATGACCAAATGCCTGGTACTCATCTATAGGGTATCCCCAGTCCTGCACGAATTTCTGCAATTTCTCAGGCACCCGTGGATCTGTTTTATAAAAATAAAGTAACCCTTTGGTATAAGCGATGGCTGCTTCAAGCATTTTCTGCCTTTCGGCATAGGAGGCCTCCGGCCAACGCTGGTTCATGCCAATCATATCCGTAGAAAAGCCACCCCTGTTGTTTACATCCGTTTTACGGTTTGGCATCTTGCTCCAGATAAAATAATTGTTTATCGCTCTCATCTCAGGCTGCGCTTTAAAAAGTCTGACTAAGAGCTCATACCGGGTCGAGTCATAGGTATCGGGGCGGGTAATGGGAATACGGTTTTCGGCACTGTCCGTAAGGCAGATACGAAGGTTATAGGCCTGTATTAAATCATCTCCCGTGCCGGTAGGTGCCGCTTTGCCTGTACTTATCCCCCAAAGCAGCCCGCTGGACGGGTCGCCGGGAATTTTATAGGGACTTACACCATCGGGAAACTGATGGTAACCGGATTGTTTATGGTAGGCCGCCAGCTGATACCCATTTAACGTCTCATTATATTTTGCATTGCCTTCTCTGCCTAAGGTATAGGAGACACCAGCTTTAGCCATCAGGTCGCCTTCATAGGTACAATCTAAAAACACTTTGGCTTTCACCTTAATTCGTTTACCGTGCCCGGGAGATACGTCCTTCAGTACGATGGATCGGATGACCGTCCCCTTTTTATTCACGTCTTTTAATTGCTTCATCAAAAGTACTTCTACTCCGGATGCTCTCATATATTCCTGATACACTTCCAATGCCACGTGAGGTTCAAAATTCCAACTATCCGCCTTGCCGTATTTTTCGCCCACATCGCTGTAAAACCGCCTGGATAAACCCGTTATAGACTTTTTCTTTCCCGCATCCGTTTGCCCCAGCCCCCCTGTGGTCATTCCCCCTATCATCTTCGCAGGCCCAACCAACAATACAGTCTTCCCGCATTTTCTAGCTGCATAGGCAGCTATTACTCCGGCGGAAGTAGTCCCATAGATGCAGATATCCACAGAATAGACTTTAGCCTTACCAGAAGAAGTAGGACTGGCCGACAATATTTCATTAAACAGTAAAAATACACAGCAAATGATTATTCTTAATTTCATTGTTGAGTTATTATTGTTATTATGCGTAAAAGGCTATCCGCAAACATATCCCATTAATAGGTTTATTACTTTTGAACCTTTACATCTATCGTGAGATAACCCGTATTGGCATTGGCAGACCTTGATTTAACAAATATAACACCATATTTATTATTGGAAGTTTTAAATACAAGTACATTATTGTCGGCCAGCCCGCCGGAACTCTCGGATGCTGTGCCGTCTGAATCGGTATACAAAGCCTCTATTGCAGCTGAAGAAGCCAATAAGTCAAAATCTTCACGTGTCAAAGTTACCTTCTTAATCAAAGTCTTATTTCGTACCGACCAGTTATTCAGCGCATCTTCTCCATACAGGGCAGCAGTATAAATATACGTCGCAACGGTAGATAAGGTTGGCGAAACCAAATTGTATGCATGAGTTGAACCACTATAAAAGTTAACCAGATCTACACCTGCTGCTTTAGCTGCTACCCCTTTTGTCTCATAAACCTCCCCATTTGACGAGTTAAAAAATGGTCCTACTGTAGTAGATTTTTGTGCGCCTATATTCACCCCGTAATAACTATTGAAATCTGCCTCCTCTGATCGTCTAATACTTAATGCATAAGTCTGTTTCACAATATTCCCTAACACATCCATTACTTCAATAGTGAAGGATAGTGTTTTATCGGCATCGGCAACAGTTGGCTGATAGGCGAAGTGATAAGCATCTTCATTAGGATCAACGAAAGCTTCTTTCGTCAAGGCTGTTATTTCTTCACGATCAAGAAATGTCTTGATGTATTTGATATCATTTTCCGAAGTAACAGCAATATCAAAATCAGCCAGTTCGTTATCTTTGACTTCAGATGGTGCTTCAGAAGGGATATTTATTTCAATATCAGCAGGTGCAGATTGAATGTACACAATAAAATCCTTATGAACGGATCGATCTTCTTCATCCGAGACAATCAATTTGAATATCAGGCTTTTTCCGACATCCTGTCCAGTTACCTCATAAGTATAGTTCAAATCAATCTGATTGCCTCCTGCCAAAACAGTTGCTGTCTTTAAATCCTGTTCGTTCAGGCTCAAAACAGCCTTTCTAATTTTGGCCGTTGAAACAGGGGTAATACTAAGGTCAAATATTATTTCGTCTTTGGATGTAACGATTACCGGCAGCGTATCATTCTGTTCGATCGCTATGGAGAATGTATCTTTCTTTGCTATATTATTGTCTTCTTTTTTACAGGCTACATGAGCCAGTAACAATAGGAAAATAAAAAATTTTGTTGCTGTATGTTTCATAGTCGTACTTAATTAACGTAAAAAGGAATTACTCCACTTGCTACCTTTCGATGCGCTTCATCAGTAGCAAATACGATTAACCGGTAGGCTCCAGCTTCCGCAGGTGCTGTAAAAGAAATATTCGCTAGCGTATTGTCTGTTATTAACCCTGGAATTCCATCGGGAAGACTACCATCAGAACTGGCAGTTTCTTCTTTCATGATCATCCATGAATAGGTTAATGCATCACCATCTGGGTCTGTTGCTATTACAGAAGCTGTATTGGTTGAGTTCTTGTCAACCATGATATTCTCTTCTGCTTTTTTGCCATTCATTAAGATCCGGCTGCGATCTTTTATAACTGGAGCCCTGTTATCAGGATGTGCTCCGGTCCAGGCAAATTGCATAGCATCAACTGCAGGGAAAGCATATCCTCTTTTATCAAAAAGCCCATACCACGTTAGTACCGCCCCGTGCGTTTGGTATCCCCACAAAAACACGAAGGACCCTAAACATCCCTTGGACCTATTGGCTGAAATGTAATCCTGATAAATCCGAAGATAGACGTCTGCCTTTTCCGTACTTGTTTGCTCTACTAAGCCCCCCCATTTGAGTACGCGCGCGGGCTCGGGGTTCATCTGCCATGTCCCTCTGGGTCCGAATTCAGTAATCATATAGGGCTTCTGCCAGCCTGCGCTATTCAGGTTGTTCAACACGCTAGGCAGGTTTGGCGCATAGGAGTTGACAGACAATATGTCTATCTCCGGAGCCATACTGGCAATCAGTTTAATTTTCTTAACATCCGAATTAGACAATGCAACTGTAGTGGGGTGATTCGGATCGACCTGATGTATAAATTTTGCTATGTTATTTATGGCTGTCCATAGTTTAGTATTGGTATAATTTGACTCTGCCTCGTTGCCAATAGACCAACATAATAAAGCCGGATGATCTTTAAATTCAATTATATCCTGCTTCATTTGTTCAAGCTGTTCCTTTACCGCATTTTCGTCATCATAGTCGAAACCATCTCTTTCACGCTTCACCCATAAGCCGAAGTTGACATATAAACCAGCTTCATAGGCCTCGTCCAAAATCCGGCGTGAGTCATCGCTTACGCCGTAAGTACGAATAGTGTTAGCTCCATAATCCGAAGCTTCGCCAAAGAAATTATTGGCAGCAACCCCTTTGATGTAGAAATTAGTATCATTAACATACATCTTCCATTCTCCATTACTCTTAGAAAGGGTTACCTTTACAGGTGGTGGAAGCTCGCTCTCTTCAAATGAGTTTTTTGGTATAGGATAGTCATAATCATTTTTACAACTATATAACCCCACAATCATCAATACAGAGAGTGTTATGTTGTTCATTTTTACTTAAAAATTTTCCATGCTCAATATTCTTTAACAGTAGACGCATTAAGTACCTGGTTAAGAACTACTAACTTTTTCGCGAGATTATCATAAGAAATATCCTGAACAGGAACATCGCTATCAATAGCCATAACAGCTGCCACAGCGGCAGATTGCCCTAAAACCATATACTGTGGCTCCATTCTAATCGAGCTATAAGCAACATGAGAAGCTGACAGGCATACCGGGACTAGGAGATTGTCACATTCATTCCGCTTAGGAGTAATGGAATAGTAACTAATAGGATAAGGCGTTGTAGATTTAAATATAGTACCTTCTAATCTCAATTTCCCTTCATCATCAATAACCTTAGACACGTAATGACAATCTAAAGCATATGTTCCTATAGCTATTGAATTTGAAGCCGGTGTCCTGTTCCCTTTTATCACGTTTTTTTCTGTCATCACAAATTCTCCGATCATCCGTCGTGCTTCCCTCACATAAATTTGCGGTGGGAAATTGCCAGTATCTTCAAATTCGTCCTTTGCCAAGCCCCAGTTACTCATTTCGCTTCTAATGTGCTCCGGTATCCGGGGATCATGTTCCAATAGCCACAACATGCCCAGTGCATAGCTTTTATGTAAGCGTTCAATTTTCTTCCGCTCTTTATAATCCCCTTCAGGATAACCGTAATTTGCTCCAAAAAAGTCGAGATGATTTGTATCTGTTTTTCGATTCGGCATAGGAGTGAGCGTAATAATATCCTGAAGTGATATTTTAGGATGTTGAATAATATATCGCACTAATACCTCATACCATGCCGGGTTATAATCCTTTGGCTTCATGATTTTAATTCTATTGGCAGGATCATCAGTCAGTGTCAAGCGGTAACAATATGCTTGTACCCGCTTATCTCCGGTACCCTGATCGATAAGGATAGTCGAATCAATATAAGGCAGGATACCAGATCTGGTATTATCAATCCTTACATATGGGCTTACTGTTGAATAACCCATATTTGTGTAGTTCACGCGATACCCGTTTAATGTTTCATTATATTGTTTATTATCCTCTCTTCCCACTACATAAGAAACGCCAGCTTGAGCCAGTAAGTCGCCCGTATAAGAAGCATCAATAAAAATTTTAGCCTTTATTCTCTTACCACTTTCCAGCTTAATGCTAACAATATCAGTTTGTCTTTTTTTAACGCCTTTTTTTAAATCCAATTTATCATTCAATATTAACATCACTCCTGCCTCTTTTAACATCTCTAGCATAATACTTTCTGATACCTTAGACTCATATAAACACTGCATCTTCCGCTTATCATTCTTACCTGTATATGTTCTTTTCCGGCTTTTTATAAAAAACTCCTCTCGCGTCTGGTTTTTCCATACAGCAGGATCTAAATAATAATTATAAACTCTTTGATAAAATTCCCTGGCCAATCCCCCGATCATTATATTCCTATTCATATCTGTAGCTGTTAGCCCGGACGTAGGTAACCCGCCTACGTGGTTAATGGTTGATATCAACACTACTTTTTTCCCTGAACGCCCGCTCTGTATAGCCGCCATAACCCCAGAGGCAGAAGCTCCATAGACACAAATATCAAATTGGTTTTTCTTCGGAAGTGCAAAGCAATCATCAATGATAAAAAAATTAAAAGAAAGCGTCAGGCACAATATCCATTTCATAAGTTATATATATTTTGATGCATTTAAAAACAAATTCTAATATCCAGGGTTTTGAGGAAAATTCCCCTCTCCCATATTAATAACCTCAGTTTCGGGAATAGGCCACCTAATAAATTCAGGATGAGCCGGTAAATTGGTTCGCCCGGCTATTGAACTGCTTATTTCGGGGTCACCAGCATAATTTGACACTTGTTGGATTAGAATACCTAACCGTTTAAGAAAGTACCATCTGTTTCTCTCAAAGGCCAATTCTCTCGCTTGTTCATCAATAATGTCCTTAATCGTCAATGTCCCGATAAAGGGATCATTTCCGGCCCGAGTCCATGTTTTATTATAATATTTCTTGGCTAGTTCCTGGTTGCCTTCCCTTAAGGCGGCTTCAGCACCAATAATATACGTTTCTGCCAAACGGTATAAAATCACATCCTTATATCCCCTGCTTTCATAGGGAGAACGCGTCCAGATATCACCATATTTAACACACCCGGGATAGACATTTCTGTTCTTCCTTCCATTCTTATAAAGTGGGAAGTTTGCTCCTGGTTGCACCGTCACGGAACCGTAGGGAATGGGATCTGTCGTCGTATTCTTATACTTATGAACATAATAAGTATTATACCTTTTATCCTTTACAGTATCATACAAAGAGAAAAGGTACGGACTAGGCAGACACCGGCCATAAGTATACCCCCAGTTGTCATAGCTACAAGCATGTTCGGCCGTTCCTCCTATTTCTGTCCTATATCTTGCGATAAAAAGGGCGGCAAAATAGTTTCCTAAAGGAGTAGATTGGCTAAGATTTCCTCCGGGATCCTTACTCCACTGCCAAACCATCAAAGCCTCCGAATGATTTAGATCCGCACCGTTAAAAACCTCATTCAAGGGTACTAAACTATATTTACCAGATGAATCAATTGCATGCACTTGAGCCAGGGCCTCTTTCCAATCCTTTTTCCACATACTAACCTTAGCCTTAATATGACGCGCTGCAGCCTGATTAAATCTCCCAGGTTCAGAAGATATCCAAGGCAGGTTTTCTATTGCAAAATCCAAATCATCATAAAGTAAATTAAAAATTTCTTCATCGGTTGCAGCTTCATACTGCCTTGGTACGTTTACATTTTCCGGAGTTGTAGGTTCAATATTTAACCAAATTCTGTCATAAGTCCTGAAGAGAAGAAAATAAGATTGTGC
>CAYXRN010000135.1:0-8588 GCA_964467635.1 uncultured Chitinophagaceae bacterium
ATAATCACCATGAACAGCAAGAGCATCATGACATGAGCATGCAGGGAGTCACTAGGCCCCAAATGAACCATGGAATGGAGACAGCAATACAAACGCTCCAAAAGCATCATTCACAAACCCTATGGGTCTATTGGATGATCATCCTATTGGGATGTTGGATGATCTTAGTTCCTTTGACCTTTAGTTATGAAAAGATTGCCATTATCCCAAGTGGAGCGAGAATCGTCTGGCTCTCTTTAGCGGAGCGGATAGCAGCCATAAAATGGAGCGATATCGCCAGCGGAGTCTTATTAATTTTTTTTGGCTACCGTTCATTAAAACCAAACCGTCCCGTAAGTATCTGGGTATGTTGTTTTACCGGTGTTTGGCTTAATATAGCCCCGATTCTTTTTTGGGCACCTAATCCGCTCGTCTACCTCAATGACACCTTCGTCGGGGCACTAGTCATTGCGATGACCATTTTAGTCGCAGGCATGCCCAATATGATCCTTTTCATGAAGATGGGTCAAGAAGTACCGAAAGGCTGGAGCTATAATCCATCAAGTTGGACCCAGCGTTGGATAATGATCGTCCTGGGTTTTGCCGGCTGGATGGTTTCTCGCTATTTAGCGGCTTTTCAACTAGGGTTTATTGATCAGGTGTGGGACCCCTTTTTTAGCGATGGCAGTCAACAGGTTTTAAATTCGAAGATGTCTCAATCGCTATTTATTTCAGATGGTGCTTTAGGCGCGCTGGCTTATACCCTTGAGTTCCTGATGGGCTGGATGGGCAGTTCCTCTCGTTGGCGCACTATGCCCTGGATGGTGGCCTTGTTTGGCGTCCTGGTTATCCCACTTGGATTAGTTCATATCTTTTTGGTCATCGCTCAACCGATTATTGTAGGGGCCTGGTGTACTTTTTGTTTATTAGCTGCCGCTGTCATGTTGCCTATGATACCACTCGAAGTAGATGAAGTAATCGCTATGGGACAACATATAAGAAATGCCACGAAAAAAGGAGAGCCTTTCTGGCGAGTTTTTTGGAAAGGAGGGCAACCGGTAGAACAGAACAGGGACAAGCGTTCACCGGCATTATCGGAGTTCTCAGCACAGCCCTTAAAAATACTTAAAGCATCGTTCTGGGGCATGAGCTTTCCGCGAACACTCCTCTTTACTTCTATCCTGGGGATATGGCTAATGTTTTCTCCGGCAGTCTTCAGCCTCAATATAACCACCGACGCTGCCGATATCAACCATTTATGCGGCGCCATAATCGTTGTGATTTCCGTAATTGCTATGGGGGAAGTGTTGCGGCTTGGTCGGTACCTGAATATACTGATCAGCGCGATCTTGATAATCACTTCCTGGAGCATTAACCAGGAAAGTATGGCTTTAAGCCTCAACGACACCATAACCGGTCTCCTAGTTATCGTGTTTTCGTTACCGCCGGGCATAATAAAGGAGAGATATGGCCTATGGCATAAATATATCCATTGACGGTCAGTCTTTAATATCGATAAGGCTAAGCCCGCACTTTTCATCATATTTTCTATATAAATGTACCGGCGACTCAGTTAGGATGACTTCAAGGGTTGGATTAACATAACCTTTAATTAAATGTCCACCTTTGGTTGAGCCATCCTGTAAACCGGCTACGGCATGTGCATGTACCTGGTATTTTCCGTCGTTTAGCGTTATATCCCCAGTCAATACCAGTACTTCGGCTTGTTCATCAAGTGGAATTTTGAGATAATCTTTAAGTGCTAAATCAAAATAGCCAAATTCCGATCTGCTGAAGGCCCCGATTGCAGTAAAGTGGCATACTCCTAATCTATTTTCTTTTGAAAAACTTTCTAAACAGCCCATCACTTCATCTCCTTCCGATAAGATGATGGCGTAGGTTTGCTGATCATTTTCATCAGTATGAATTAATTTCGATTTCATATAAACAAGGCTTTAGTTATTAACAAACTCTGGTTTTATTTGTAAAACTTCACAAAATACATCCAACACATTTTGGGGGCTGGTCGCTTGTTCCGCCGGGATAAACCTATGCAGCGTTGTATCTAATGGGGCCCATCTTTCGGGATCCGAATAGGACGTAAATATGACCACACTGGGGGTACTCATCGCTGATGCAATATGTGAAATGCCCGTATCATTGGATATTACCGCAACCGCATTTTTTACCAGCAAGGCCAATTCACCGAGACCTACCGATCCACACTCTCCTACCAGGTCAATTGCAGAAGATCGCATATGTTCGCTTACCGTTCGGGTAATTTTTCTTTCTTCCTCATTTCCTGTAATTAAAATCGTATAGCCTGCTTCGACCATCGTATCTGCAACAGCAGCAAATTTCTTTGGAGACCACCGCCTTAGCGGATTTCTGGCTCCCGGATGAATACAGACATACCGCTCAGGCACCAGACGAAGCTGTTCCATTATTTTTTCAAAATTCAGATGTTCCTCCCTAGTCACGGGAAACTCCAACACCGGATCTTCAGCAGAAATTGCCAAAGCGTCTTTTACCAAGTGCAGAAATTGCAGGATTTCATTTTTATTTTCTTTAAAAACAGGAAAGCGTTTTTTATCCGGGCAATATTTTCCTACTTCTCTCAGTCCAGCCACTTTTTTAGCTCCTAAAAGCATACACATTGGGTTGGTAAAAGTGCCATTGCCCTGCATTTGCAAAATAAGGTCAAATTGTATGTGCTGTACTTTTTGTAAAAATTCAATAACCTTAACGGACGAAAATTCCTGTTCCGGCAGCCCCGGCCACCCCGGAAAACTTATAAAGTCGTTGAAATACTTAGCGAATCTTTTTACAAATTTTTTTTGCCAGGGTAGTCCTATAAGTGTAATTGACGCATCAGGGTATGCATGCTTAACGGCTCGCACCGCTGGGATAATACACAAAGAGTCACCTAGGTTAAGGGCCCGTAGGATTCCTATTTTCTGAATTTCCGAAGTGGCAGGGATAAAGGGCTGGACTTTCATGGCGTTTTTTAATTTTTTAAATCACAATCATTTATTAAGAACGAACAACAGAGCATTATTTGAATTTATGAGCTGCTTTTGTTGATCAATCTGCGTACGGACCAGCCAAGTGCAGTGGTTAATAAGGCTGCTCCTGCTAAAGCAATCAGCCGCCTGTGTCTTGTTGCCCACAGCAGGGGACTGCTATGCGTCGCCCAGGCTTCGAAAGCCCCATGAGCGCCATGATCTCCTTGAAGGGGATGCCAGAGATTGTCTTTTGCGTCAGGGTCTGTCGGCTCGGTGGTCTGCTGCCCTGCATATCCGGTACGCGCGAGATAGCGGTCCATGAAACCGGGACAGAATTTATTTCCCAAAATGCTCTCAATGGTCGTGTAGCCCACATTGACTTCCCTTCTCGGATGATTGGCAACATACAATACGGCTTTAGCAGCGACCTCCGGCTCATAGATCATACCCATGGGACGTGGTTTATTCGGTAGCTTGTTTTTTACAAATCCGAATTGGGTGGTATTCATGGCCGGCATCTGTATCATGCATAGGTGAATGTTGCTTTTATTGTGAATCAATTCAGCACGTAATGACTCAAAAAAACCATGCACTCCGTGTTTTGCACCACAATAAGCGCTTTGTAAGGGAATTCCCCGATAGGCCAATGCCGATCCGATAAGAATGATTATCCCTTCATTGCGAGGCGTCATTCGTTTTAATGCAGCCATTGTACCGTACACCTGACCGAGATAAGTTACATCGGTTACCCTTTTATATTCTTCCGCACTGATGTTTTTAACTTCTCCAAATACACTCACCATGGCATTGTTTATCCAGATATCAATAGCACCATATTGATCCTCTATTTTTTGCGCCGCTGCTTCCAATTGCGAAGCATCGCTCACATCAGCCTTCAGTACCATAGCCTGGCTACCCATATTTTCCGCTTCTTTTCTCGCTCCATCGAGTCCTTCCTGGCCTCTTGCAATCAAGCCTAGTCTAACGTTGTGTTTGGCAAACTCACGGACGATTGCCCGACCCAATCCGGCCGAGGCTCCCGTGACAACAATTGTTTTTCCTGAAATATTTGTATCCATCATTTTCTTATTTTGTCTCTACTGTAAAATTTTTGTGCTCCCATTGATCGACTTCCTTCCAATAAAAAGTAAACTGAAACTTATGCTTTTTAATTGCCTTGGAAAGATCAGCGACATGCCACCCTACCGCTGTATCAATGGTATCCTTATCTTTAAAGGTTTTCCAATTATCCTGGGTCCAGCGAACAGTAGCAGGCGCATGAAGCTCAACTCGTAATTTTTTTCCTCTGGAGATGCATTCACAAGGTTGTTCAAAACGCCATGATTCACATTTCGATGCCATTTTATTTTCTACGTATCGTACACGTCCGTGTTCCGGCATGTCGCAGACTTTTTTTAATTTTAAAGAGGCGCAAAGTTTAATATATTCTGCATGAGCCCAGACAAGCGGCATGGCCGACCCAGAATGTTTTCCAAAGAAGAGCTCTTTCTCCGGAATGTCTTCCGTGTCCCAGATTTGTTCAGGTATCAGGCCATAATTAGCAAAAGACTCCATGGTTTTTGCGAGCGATCTGGCTTTGGCTAAATGGCCGGCCGCAATTTCATAATGAGCTCGTTCACCGGTGAGTAGCGGCCACAGCCGCCCTACACCCGTCCCATCGTACGCGCTGCCATCGGATTTTTCCCCATAGCCATCTTGGCTATAGCGATACCAGCAAGGCCCACCGGGAGTATCTACCTTTAGTTGCCGGTCAATTACTTTTACTGTATTAAGTATACGAGGATCATCCGCAGCACGAAGACCAAAACGCACTAAAGCCAAAGCGTCCGGGCTAACCAATTCATTTGCGGCTATCCAACCTTCCTCCGCACTATGGTCGCTCAAATGAATGTATTTGCCGTGAAGTTCATCAGCCGTAAGGTTCTTAAAAGGATTTATTCTGATATAATAGCCTTCAACGCCTGCTTCTTCCGCCAATCGGGTACCCCTGACATAAGTCCATCGGTCGACACTGTCATTCCAGTAGTCAGCAGTTTCATAACAATATTTAGACAGATGAGGGAAATTATTCCTTTTTGCAAAATCTGCTGCAGCCAGTAAAGCCGCGATTTCAGTAGCTAAAGTGAATGTAGAATAGCCCGCCGTTTGCTCCCATCGGTCCTGTTGCGTATAAGGGCCATTGCGAAGAAGATAGCCAATCGCCTTTTCTACCACGCTCCAATAGCGTTTTAAAAACACCGGCCGCAACAACTTTTTGGTACGAAAAAAATCAATTAATAATACCGGCAAGGCTATCTCATCCATTTGGGTTCCTGTCCAGTGTGCCTTGCCCGACAACCACATATTCTGGGGCCAGGAGCCATCAGCCTCCTGGGTAGCTGCCAGGTAATGGAGGATGCTCTGCGTATCAACTTTTTCATCCATAGCCAACAGACCGCCTGAACTCTCCACCAAGTCGCGTGCCCAAACAAGATGGTAACCTCCTATATCATGGTCGCCTCTGGCCTGTCCCCAGGGAATAGACATACTGGCCACAATAGCTCCCGGAAAACGTTTTGCTTTATGCATGCGTAAAACGGCAGCGCTTTCCCGGAAAAATTTTCCTGCACTCGTATTGGAATAGTTGTGTTGCTTGAGAGATTTTTGCCATTCTTTCCATTCTTGGATATAAAACCTTTCGGCTTCATCATAGCCGTTTATCAAAGAAGACCATACGCGCAATCCGGCTTCATCTTTATCTATACCAAAACCAATGGCTAACAAGAAGGTGTCTTCGACATGATCCATATCCACCTGACCGGTCATGGCTAAATTACCATTTTGGGCATATTGGTACTCCCATGTCATTTGTTTATGCTCATGCAGGTCCTGCCAGCCATCCGACTTTCCCACAAAACCAACAGAACGTTTTTTCCAATCATAAGAACACGCAAAGGCCACTGTAATGCCATTCTTTTGTGCAAAAAGCATAGGAACGCCTTTATAACTATCGGTCCATGCTGTATTGCCGCCTCCGCTGTTATTGACGTGAGGCGTCAGAATGGCAAACAGTTGATAATTCTCCACGCCTCCCTTTAACGCTTGAAAACGGACTTTCTGCAATACTACATCACGCATAGGATCTGCGATAATCGTTTTCTCTATACTGTAGTTTCCTTCAAGACATCCATTAATAATATGATAAGCCGGAACTCCCTTTTCCAGCATTTGTACCTCATGACCGGTATGACGTTTTTCTTCTGAAAAAAATTCTTTTCCATCGGTAACGATCAGTTCCATATCACGGGTACAGGCCGTATCTTCCCGTGGATAATAAATTTCATTAAGAATGCCATGACTTAGGGTAAAGCTTACATTTGACGAGGCATTTAACGCTTTTCCTATACCATCTTTTGCACTTGAGGTCCAACGTGCGGAAATGCCTGGGCTGCCTGGAGCAATTGTTGAATCATCTGATTTCATACTTGTGGATAAAACAATTCTTATGCCACCATCCCTAAACCAATAAGGCATATAATTTGCATTTATATGCTCATTAAAACATCACAGTTATGTCTAAATATTCGAAGTCAGCAAGTAAAGATGTCGAAAAAGCCGTCAAGAAGATGAAGAAAGGAACGCTTAAAAGCGGAAAAAGTGGAAAAAAAGTAACGGATCATGATCAGGCCGTAGCCATCGGTTTATCTGAAGCCAGAGAGAAAGGGAAAAAGGTCCCTAAAAAGAAATCAAAAGATCAGAAAAAAAAGTCAAAAGACTAAATGGGGGGACGTTCTATCTGCTTCACATCTTCCCGCAAGTGTAGAAGAAAAACCCCATTTTCGGAGGAAAGGTTAAAATTCAATTTCCTTTTGGCTGGGGCTAATTTAATTTTTTTTATTACCTTTAAAGGGCTAAACAAGCGTTCGATTTAAAAATAAAATTGCTATGAAAGTTATTGGAATTATTCTGATCATTATCGGGCTAGCTATGATCGTATTAAAAGGATTTAATTTCCAGACCGAAAAAAAGGTGGCTGATGTGGGACCCGTGGAAATTAATAAAACGGAGAGTCACCATGTCGGCTGGCCTACCTATGTGGGTGGGATCGTATTAATCGGAGGTATTGTTTTAGTTATCGCGGGAGCAAGGTCGGGTGCTACAAAGCAGGGGTAATGATGATATTCCTATATTCTATCGGGCCATGATCTCCTTGTAACAGAATAGGTCCGGGCTCACCTTCCTGGCTATTCAACGCTCCTCCGGTAATCCCTGGAATAACTTGGTTGCAGATAACTTTCTCACCATTAGCAACAACCGTTACCAACCTTCCTATGAGCGTAATATCCAGAACCTGCCACTCTCCGGCCGACCGGGCCGCCATATCATTAGGAGGCAAAAAACCATAAATAGCACCAAACAATAAATCAGAAGGCTGTTTTCCTTTGCTATCGACAACCTGGACCTCGTATCGTCCTCTCAGATAGATTCCGCTATTGCTTCCTTCGGGAAAACGGACTTCTACATGTAACTTAAAATCCTGAAAAGCTTCATTGGTAACTAAATTTGATCCCGTGTGCGCACTTTTTAGTATCCCATCCACTATCGTCC
Organism: uncultured Chitinophagaceae bacterium; assembly: GCA_964467635.1. Classification (GTDB taxonomy): domain Bacteria; phylum Bacteroidota; class Bacteroidia; order Chitinophagales; family Chitinophagaceae; genus FW021-bin31. The sequence continues at coordinate 7,593 of CAYXRN010000135.1, forward strand.
ACTGATTAGGTCCCAGGGAATGCCATTGCTTTAAGTCATCATTATCAAGAAGAGCAATGGGTGCTCCCCAGATCGGTTTTTTTTCTCGTTTGAGCAGAGGCGCCCTTACCCCCGTCCAACTATACGTTTCACCCTTACTGGTTGTCAAAGTTCCTTTAAGATGCTCGTTTTGAAATGTCCCTTCTACATGAAGATCTTGCGAACCTACATGCCACTGAGGAGGGATGGAAAAAAATATTTTCCCATCAGCAAAATTTACCCTAGAAATGGGACGGGCACTTCCAACCATACCTACAAAACGGCCCACCAGCGTCTGGCTGCCCGAAAGCGTAATTTCCAGCCAGGACGGGTAAGCTTTTCCATCTTTATGCAGGGTGAGGTCCCAACGGCCTTGGATTTCAGTAGAGTCGGATAGTGACGCCTGGTCTTTCTGAGCCGTGGCCGGAGCGGCTGTACCTATCACTAGGAATAAGGCGGCCATCATTAGAGACCGGGGCTGACTTAAATCTATTTTATGCATCATCAACATAGCTTTAAAGTATTAAGATGCTAAGGTAAAAAAACAATATGATTATACAATTACTCAGTGGGTTATCCTTCTTAATTATTTTATTTTCTCCCAATGAACAGGCATTTGGGCAAGTAACAGTATAACATGTCTTATCCCTGGGGTTCCCTTTGTCTCTTCTTGAACGACCGGTTAAAATATGCAGACAATCACCTGGCATTAAAAAAGACCTTCCTTGGCCGGAACACCTGGAGTAATACAAAAAAACCAGAGAAGGTGGCCAGTTGTTTGCATTATTGATTGGGTGCAATATCATATTCTCTTAAAAAAATAAAGCGATGTTTACTAAAATTTCAAATTGGTTTGATCAGTTTTCCACCTTTGCTACCAAAATCGCAGGAAGTCCATATGCCTTTCTATTGGCATTCTTCCTAATCATTGTCTGGCTGATCACGGGCCCTATTTTTGACTATTCTGATACCTGGCAG
>CAYXRN010000136.1:0-8578 GCA_964467635.1 uncultured Chitinophagaceae bacterium
GGTTCTTCGTTTGTTCAATTGGCGAAGCAAGTCCAGAAACTATCCGTCAATACATACTAACTCAAGGCTAATGGTCGCTTACATCCCACCGAGCCTATCGGCATCAGTGGGTTTTACGCTCCACTTTTATAAAGGGAGTCATTATCTTAGTCTACAATATAGGCCTCTCCTCATACCCGGTTAGTTCGCTTCCTTTGTACCTTACATTCAATTTGTACTTCATGATAAATTGCTTTCGAATCTCCGCCTCACAATTTTCAGACGCAGCTTCCTCTCATATTATAAATCATAGAATATGCTTTCTTTTCTTATCTTTGTTTCTCAGAGATGATAATACCCCATTTTACTATCATTTTTTCGGACTTAACCTTTGAAAAAACTACAGCTATGCATCGCATGTTTACACCGCATCCTGCATTACAACCCTACATCCTATTTTACAAGTATGCTGAGCTGGGAGAAATAAACCAGTGGACAATGCAAAGTCTTGCAGCCTCTCCTGATCCGACGATGATATTAGTAACGGAAAGAGACTCCATAGACCTTAAAGAGAATGGAGAGAAAAAAACATACGAGTCCCTCGCCCTATTGGCACCTTTAACACAGTACAAAGAGACTGCCGTAAAAAGCAAAGTAAAATCCCTTTGGATTGCATTCCGTCCTTGCGGTGTTTTTAAAATATTCGGGCTCCAAACAAAAGGATATGTCGATCAGTGTGTCAACTTTACGGACCTTATGGGTACAACGATAGCAGACGATAAGGCAAAGATGACGGCGCAGAAGGAACCAGAGAAAATCGTAGAGCAGGTCGAGAAATTTTTGTTAACTCAATTGCGCCATAACAATAAAACCACCAACGGCAGCCAACTCTGTTACGCCTTAGAGCAATTAAAAGCACAATGCCACAAAAAGAATATAATATCAACCGTTTGCAAACAAACCGGCTATTCCATCAAAAGTTTTGAACGCCACACTTTACAGATGACAGGTATATGTCCAAAACGTTTTCAGAGAATCGTTCGCTTTAAAAGGGCGCTGATATCTGTGCTGAGAAAAAAGGATGTAAGATGGGCGCAAACTGCCTACGAATTTGGCTATTCCGATCAGGCGCATTTTATCAGAGAGTTCAAAGCGTTTTATGGTAAAACACCAGGCACCATATCCTCCGATGACGGCGTCATGAAACACCTGTTTCAATAAGAAGCAAAAGAAGACAAAAAACAGTGGGTAGTAAGTGAGTAAGGGGTATTCGGTTCCCCAATTGACTTATTGTGCTGGGCCGCGGCATTAAAACTTTACACCTTCGATCATCTACAAGATCTAATTCCACAGTGAACCATTAGACTTCTAGCGGCACCGGCCATACTTTTTAGAAGGTGGTTATCTAATCGTGCAATCACCGTCAATATCACTTTTAACTTTCTTTCCGCCTGTCTGCAACTTCAGTCCCATCCAGGTGGTGGCGCTTTTACAGCTTCTACACTAAGACTTTGCATTCACAGGCCTTCCAGGCATTGAAGGCAGATCAACCACGATGGGGTTTACCAACTCGTTTGTCATTGCCATCCGCCTGGTATCCCAAAATTGCACAGGCATACCCATTTCCTGACCTAAGCTAAAGGCTTTTGAGCGTTACGAACCAAGTTCTGAAATTTGACGATTTTTTACTATACCGCAATTCTAAAGCCGGCTATTTTTATCCCCTTTAAATGGTTCGCATTATACAACCCTTCATATTAAGACAACCACCATGAAAAACTTACAGGTATTTATAGCTTTTATGTTCGCTGCTGTCATAGGTATGAGTAGCTGCAGCAAAGAAGGACCGCAGGGACCCGCCGGACCGCAGGGACCACAAGGAGAACAAGGCATCGCCGGAGAACAGGGGCCCAGCGGTGCTACCGGGGCGACGGGTCCCAAAGGCGAAAAGGGCGATCGGGGACCTGCCGGGCCGAGAGGAGCAACAGGCGCTACCGGATCAAGGGGTCCAAGAGGAGAACAAGGACCTCCGGGGACAGCCAATGTCATGTATTCTGACTGGTTGGATCCGAACTGGAACCGGTCTAATACCCAGGATCGCAAACTTCACCATTTCTGGGTTTCCCAACTCACCGATGAATTTCTTGACAACGGAGGCATTGCCCTGGTATATATCCGTATCGAAATAGCGATAAATGCACCGGAAATATCACTGCTTCCGCGGCAGACAACCATCCTGAATGCATACGCATATTCTGCGATCCTTCCCAGGCTCCATGTCATTTCGGTTATGCTGGGAAACGGAAATGCATTACACATCCCCCCCGCCCTCGCCGACGCTACGTTCAAATATGTTCTTATTCCTGGCGGTGTAAATATTTCCCGCTTAAGTAATCCTTTACCGGACCTGAGTGACTACCACGCGGTATGCGAATATTTTGGTATACAGGAGTGAATGGACCAGAAGTGACCACATTCAGCAGGCAATGTCCTGGCATAAACTACCGTTTGCGAACTGCAAATTAAAACTTGACGTATGAAACCGAAACGATTAGTTTATCTTATACTCTCTGCGCTAGTGGTCTGTTTTGCTGCCTGCAAAAAAGACAAAAAAGCGCCCCGGCAAGCAGATTGCCATTTGCCCTATTGTCGCTATCTTCTTTTAGATTATGAAAGCACTGTTGAGATTCCCCACGCCGCGACGTTAAACCCTGCCACCGGTATCACCATCGAAGGCTGGGTACGTCTTGACAATTACGTGGCCGGCAATTTTCTGATCTATAAAAAATCACATAACAAGGCGGGAGGATATTACATTAAAGTATCCCAAAAAGAGGGCAACGGCCAACTTGTATCCTACATCGGGGGCAAACCGGTAAAAGCCTCAGCGGCATTTCCTATTCACACATGGACACACTGGGCTGTTACTTCCGACGGCATTCATAGAAGACATTACATCAATGGCAAACTGACAGGGGAATTCAGTGAAGTGGCAGAAGCCTTTACCCCATGCGGCGAGCCACTTTTTTTGGGAAAAAACATGGCTGCAAATTCCGGACTGGCAGAATTTCGCCTTTGGAGCATCGCACGTACCGCTGCACAAATCAAAGCAACCATGAATGAAGACATTACCACTTCCATGCCCGGTTTGGTAGCTGTCTGGCCGTTGGGAAAAACCGCAGATGACAGCATAGAATCTCACCATGGTATATTGCATAACGACCCAAAATTCAACGTCTGGTCAAATTGAAGGCTGCAGTTTTTATACCAGGCGGGGGTTGGCGTTGTCTACTGCTACAAATGACTCTGTCTTTCATAAACAATTTCTATATGAAAGGAGTGTAAACCCCATCGGCTAAAGACCGATGGAATGTGAACGACCATTAGCCTTGTCTGAGAATATACTGACGGATTCTGTCAGATGATGCCTCACCAATAGGGCAAACGAAAAACCCAGCTGACCAAAAAGCGTATTTCTTTCCAAAAATGCTTGAAAAGGAAGGACCTACGAGCTGAGTGCCAGGTATGAGAAGTCAATTCTTGTTTTAACTTGCGAAGGGTAAAAGTGATTGAAAGACGAGGAATGTAGCGAATAAGAAAATGAATACGGCCAAGGTCGCTTTCAAATACCGCAATTTCAAAATCTGAATTGGAAGTAATATTTAAGCGGATAGAACGCATATCATCCTTTAACTACCCGATAAGTAACTTTTTTTGGGTACTTGCAAACAAAAATAAGATGACACTTTAGATGGTGTTTTGAACGATTTGCGGAAATGTACTGTAATTTTTCAGATCTAACTTAAACCTTTCTGGCTAGCAAAACCCGTATCACAAATGAAAAAGTTCAAGTCGTAACGCTTTCATTGGTCAACTGTAAAATGAAAACGGGCTAGGTTTAATTGAGCAGGCAATGCGCATATAAACGCTTTTCCGGATTAGAACGGGTATTCTCTCCAGTTTTCCGGGAGGGAAGCGGCTTGCTTTTAACAAAAAAGGATATTAAAACCGCCACCTGCTGCTTTAGCTGTCTCGAACAGGAAAACACCTGAAAATTGACGATTTCTTACAATACAACATTCCCGGCCTCCCCTATTTTTGTCACTTACCCTGTTTTTATCCTGGACTGCGCCACAACCTTATTTTCTAACATGCAAAATCCTAAAAAATGAAAAAGTTAATCTACTTAGGCTTATCTACGGCTCTCCTGTTTCTAACCGGATGCGATGATGATGAGCCCCACACACCCACCATTGACCTGGCTGCACAGTCTATTGAATTTACAATTGATAAAACGACCGATTTCGAGGGTGTCGCCTTTATCAGAGGCACGGTAAAAAACGTAGGCGCCGATTATGTTTCCGGCGCAAACCAACAGGTAGTTTACCTGTACGAGCAATATCCCGGCGGACAGAAAACGCAGGTTGCAAAAAAAGCGTTTACCACCCTGGAGGCCGGAGGCATCCTGGAAGTAAAGTACGCCAGAACATGGAGAACGTCCGTTGAATTTCCCCCAAAATATATCCTTAGCATCGCCTATGGACCGGATATTTACATAGACGGGAAACAGACAAATGACGATAAGAACAGCAACAACAACAGCCTGGAAAGAAATGGTGCAGACATCAACGAGCTGTTCTAGGGCAAGAAAAACCATTTATCATGAAAACATTTAAATTATTCCCCCTGCTCATCGCGGCGCTGCTGTTCTTTAGCCTTCCCGCCTGGAATAAATCCGATGACAAGGCAAGGCCGGAAGCAACAACCGAAGAATTGCTTATTGGCCAATGGGTTTTTTCCAGCAGCAGTTTCATGCAGGAAATATTACCCTGTGATTATCTAAACAACATCACATTCCAGGCAAACGGTGAAATAACTCGAACCTACTACCACGGAAAATATTGGGATGATTGCTCGGTCAGCAGACAGGTCACTTTTCCATACAGGATAGAATCTGGCGATAAAATAATCACTACAATAGGTACAAAAGAAAAGCTGGATACCAGCTTTACTTTTACCATTTTAGATATAACTGATAAGGTACTGATCCTGCAATCCTTTTTAGATGACAATCCCAACAAAGCGCTGATCACTGACGTATACCTCCGCCATTAAACTTTAAGCAAAAACTATTTACTTTATGGGACAGTTAAAACTTCGCTCAGCATTTATCGCATTAATGCTGCTTTTTACATTGGCCGCCTGCAAAAAAGACAAAGCAGAGCCCACTACGGAAAAAATGATCGTTGGTAAATGGTTTGTCACCGGCATTGACAAGGAAGCACCAAGTGAAGCATTATCTGAATGTGACAACAAGACGTTTCTTCAGTTTAAAAATGACGGGAGTCTTTACGGAGAAACTCATTATATGGAAAATGGTGAATGCACCTATAATGCTACAGGAGGAAGCTATAGCATCACAACAGACCACAAATATATTGTCGTTAATAGTGAAGGAACAGCCTTGCAGGCTAAAGTACTAAAGCTGACTTCGACCAAGCTGGTATTGCTTGACATGTCAACAGACTATACCTTATTTTTTTGAAAAACAATAAATATTCCCCGATGAAAAAGACATTATTCAGCTGGCTGGCTGCTTTTATGTTGCTTACCTTAGCTTGTGGACAGGAGCCTGACAACAGCCCTAAAAACTATGGTCCCGTATATGTAAACATGAACATAAACGGAAATCCTGCATTGCATGTTGCCGCTGATAGCCCCTTAGATCAAAGTGCTACCGTAAGCGCAAAAATAACCAGTCGCGCTATAACCGCATCTGGCGAGACCATTGCCAAAAATACACTGATCGTAGGCGCTTCCGTCATTATCGATCAGGCATCCGCAAAAATAAAAACTTTGAACTTTTCTGTTCCTGATGTAACGGCGCCCGGCACCTACAAGCTGGTAGAAAAAGGCGGATTGTTCGTTTACTCCGACGCCTCGGAGGGAATGTCTAATATGCTAGGTTATACCATCATGGAAGCAGAAGACGGCAGTTGCACAGTGACTATCAACCAAATAGGGGGCGAGCCAATCCCCACCGCGGGAAAAGCAGTAAAAGGCAGCTTCACCGCCACGGTAAAAGATGGGGAGATAACCTATAGACTAAAAGGTTCGTTTAACGGCGGTGTACCGGAGTGACCCGTCCAACCAATAAAGATGACCGGGGGGCGTAGGCTTAACCAACGGAAATGTCTTATCCCGTTTTTTCTACGCGCAGGATTCAGTCCCTGAACCCGACAATAGGTTTAGTCTTTGATTTTATATACTCCTAGGCGGTTTGATTTTTTTAAGTCCTTAATTTGCATTCTAGATAAGCAATTTTGGACCCGTTGCGTTTTTGCTTGAGAATGTTTCTCGCCACGTTGATGTTTCGATGGTGTACCTTATCACAAAATTTATACATATAACGTATGATCGAAAGCGTTAGACCTTGTTTGATCCGTCCACATTCGGGGCAGGTTTTACTACCCGGGAAAAACCCATCAATCCATTGGCCTGAATTACACACACTGCCAACCAATACGGCCGGGAAGACAGGGATAATTTCCCGCTTCCGTTGTTCAACCATGTTGGCTGGGGCGTCATACCGGCAATTCCGACGATCCGGCCGGTACCGTCAAGCGCTGGCTATGGACTAAAAAGAATTGAGCAAGCTTTTGGCAGTATTCAGGTTTTTATTCCAGTCGGGAGTACGATGAGGACTTGCAAGTTTTTCAATAGCTTGGTTTAAGCGGCGTAAGCCTTTCGTGTCATTCTTTTCTTTCAGGGCTTTTATGATTATCCGTGCTTTTTCATAGTCCTGAATACCTTCCCGAAGTCGTTCAAACCTGATGGAACTCCTGTTTTGGGGATAAACAATATAGGTGTCGCCGGCGGGCCAGGTTCTAAACCTGGAATCCTGTAAAGGGTTCTTTACCCAGGAATTATAGGCCCACCTCAACATGCCGTCGAATCCATTGGCCAGGGCAAACCAGGCCACATAGACGGATTCCGCCGGATCAGAAAAAGTAAATTGATTAGGAAACGGATCGCTGCAACAGGTATAAAAAGTACTGTTTAGTCCGCGCCCTCGCCTCATTTCCAGGTCTGTACTTGAGAAAGGGTGGCCGATGGAAATGCTTATGTCTTCGCTGTTGGGGTACTTTCTGTAGGTTTTATGATTGTCCGCGTAAGAAATACCCAGCTCCGGGGCTACTTTCTTTAACAAATCAAACGCTGCATCCATCTGCTCGGGCGAGCGCTCATCCATAGCTATATTGGTAATCTCCAACCAACCTTTGGCCCTTAAATGTTTGGAAAAGTCCTTTAAAAAGGGCGTCCACATTTCTATAAACGCTGCCGTGCCCGGTACGGCTTTCACGTCGACGAACTTTCCTGTGGCGGCGTTTTTGTAATGAATTTCATTGTTCCATGGAATAATGGAATAGGCGTTGATCATTTTATTGATCCCCAAGGACAGCATAAAACTTATCCAACGGTCAAAAACAGTGTAATCGTATGTCCAGGAGTCATCCTGGTTTTTGGTCCAGATAATCATGTCTGCATACGGATCGTAAGTCTGTACATTCCAGGGATCTTTGTTTAAGGTGGCTGTAATCACCTTCTGTCCCGCGTCCGCCAGCCGCTTCATTACTGGCCTCATCCTCCTAAAATGGGCATCACTCCAGAGCTCCAGGTCGTTGACGCGGGCTACAGCGGAAGGGTGTTGCCAAAAATCCAAATGATAGGTCCACTGCGCAGGTGGCGGTAGCGTATGCGGGCGCACTTCCAGGTTTAACAGGAGCGTTTTCAACGTTTTTTCGTTTGATTTGATGTGCACGGCCGCCTGATAATTACCGGGCACCGCTTCCCTGGGGATGTTCACCGTGATCCAGACCGGCCGCACCGTATTTTTCTCATAATCGAAATATACCAGGTCATCCAGCATATCCGGCGAAAGGGATGCCGCAAAATCTTCCGGTTTTCTATGGCCGCAACCTGGTCCAAATTCGTCGGTCATCACATAGCGGACAAAACGGGCGAAAGCCACGTCTTTCGGTAAGGTAGTTTTGGCATTTTTGAAGGGCCTTATGGTTACCGCAATATTTTTATAATCCCGGCTTCCCCACAGCAACAGCTGGGCTGAGACACGCTCTCCACGCCATCCCGTTAGCTTTGTCTCGGTTTGCAGGCCAACTGCCGGAATCCGGTGCTTGGCAAACCGCTGGTCTATGGAAGCAAAAGAAACCTGCAATTCTTGCTTCACCCCGCTCCAGTCAATCAACCTGTCCGCCGTGGAATCGCTAAGTTCTTTAAACTGTCGTCCCTTCTCAAAGACATCGTTTATCGTTTTTTGTTGGCCATAAAGGTTAGCGAAGTACAATAAGCTCGCAACAAACAGAATAGATTTGAAGAGTTGTTTCATTTTCATTAGGGTTTTGAAATTAAGAAGTCCACAAATTACGTAAAATAGCGTCATTATGCGCCATCAGTACGCATAATGACGATTTGCGCAGATTATCCGTGAAAACGAAGGGGTGAACTACCCACCCACGGCAGAGGCGATGGGTTGGGCTTCGGGCTTCACAGACCTACGCTTCTCAAAAGAAGTCTGATT
>CAYXRN010000137.1:0-8518 GCA_964467635.1 uncultured Chitinophagaceae bacterium
GATAAAGCCGAAACCTCCTTTGAGTTTGAAAACAGGAAACCAAAAAGGAAATAAAATAAATGCTTTGTTTTTTGGACGGCATACAGCGTGAGGGATAGAAACGACATCCTTTTGCGGTCCTCGCAGATCCGCAAAAGATATATCGGATAGGTACTGTCTTAAAATGCAAGAAAAATCTACAGATTTTTTTGCGTGAGTGATTGAAGTGGAAAGCCCACAGGAACGAGGACTTGTAGCGGAAAGCACGGTGCCGCTCGGCACACGCCATAAAAAAAGCCATGCATAAAGCATGGCTCAAATAATTCAAGTATAATATTTTTATATAGCAGATTTTGGACTGAAATATCTTTTCCTGAACCAAAACGCGAGATTGACTAATGCAATCAAAGCAGGGACTTCAACCAACGGTCCAATAACGCCAACAAAAGCCTGACCGCTGTTAATTCCAAAGACACCGATTGCCACAGCAATTGCCAGTTCAAAATTATTTCCAGCAGCAGTAAAAGCTATAGCTGTACTCTGTGAATAATCTGCACCTGCCTTTTTACCAGCGATGAAACTGACAGCAAACATCAGGGCAAAGTAGATGACCAAGGGAACAGCGATCCGAAGTACATCGAAAGGAAGCTGCAGTATCATTTCGCCCTTAAGGCTGAACATAATGATAATGGTAAACAGGAGTGCAATCAGGGTGATCGGAGAAATAAAGGGAATGAAACGGTTCTGAAACCATCCTTCACTTTTTAAAGCAATCAATCCATATCTGCTAATGACACCAGCGAGAAAAGGAATACCCAGGTAAATACCTACGCTTTTAGCAATTTCAGCGATAGAGATATCTACTGAAAGTCCTTCGATACCAAAAATCGGAGGAAGAACTGTGATAAAAAGATAAGCATAAAGACTATACAAGAGAACCTGGAAGATACTGTTGAGTGCGATAAGTCCTGCTGCGTATTCCCTGTTTCCCTCAGCCAGCTCATTCCATACAACAACCATTGCAATGCACCTGGCAAGACCGATGAGTATCAAACCCGTCATATATTCCGGGTAGCCATTTAAGAAAAGGATAGCCAGTACAAACATTAATATCGGACCGATCACCCAATTCAGTAGCAGAGAAGTTCCCAGAACCGTTACGTTACGAAAAACCTTGCCGATCTGTTCGTAGCGGACCTTAGCCAAAGGTGGATACATCATCAGAATCAGCCCAATCGCCAAAGGGACATTTGTTGTTCCACTGTTGAAGCTGTTGATCCAATGGGTAGACGAAGGAAAGAATTTTCCCAAAGCAATACCCAGTGCCATCGCAAGAAAGATCCAAAATGTAAGATAACGATCAAGGAATTTTAATTTTGACTTCATCTACTAAAGTTTTATAGTGGAAAAAACATAAAACATCTCTGTTGCGATTTGTAAACTTCGGCTTGCATATACCTCGTTTTGTTGCGGGCTTCCATCGGAGCTTTTAGGGTCTTCAAAAGTCACCGGTATACGTTTTTCAGCACCAGCAATAAAAGGGCAACCATCATCAGCCTGGGAGCAGGTCATGATTGCCGCAAAGTTCGATGCCGGGTTAAATGTACTGTCGTACTTCTTGGAAAAACCTATAATAGGTTCCGCATTGTCACCTGCCTTTATCGCATAAACCGGATTGCCGCCTTCTGAAATTTTAAAAATTTTATAGCCTTGTGCCGTTAATGTCTCTGCAACTTTCGGAAATAGGGCTGTTTCATCTGTACCACCGGAATAACAGGCTACATCAGGTGTTTTAAAGAACAATGCGGCAGTCTGTGCCCATACCTGCGATAAATGGCTACGGCGTGAATTGTGCGTACAGATAAAATTCAAATTAACCTGTTGTGCTGTATCGACTTTTTTCTGTATAAAATCAATCAATGGAAACAATAAGGTTTTGCGTTCTTCACTAACCAGCCGTTCCCAATCAAGAAGGCCGATGGTATCTGATAATGTAGGATAGATCATAATAAATTTATTGGTTAACAGCATCCCGAACCAGGAGTGCAGCATGATGATTGATTAACCGGTAGATCCGCTAGATTCTTCTTTTGTTTTTCAGCAGGAATACCACACGCGTCCTGGGCAAGACATGCTGTGGTTAACGACTTTAAAACAAAGGTCTTTCCATTAAAATCCAGACCATATTTGCCAATGGTATCGCTCTGATATTCCACTTCGATCTCTGCATCTTCTATGCCCAGTTTGTCCTCTGAAAGAGTAATAATATGCAGCAGTTTCCCGGGTTTCAAACGATGCTCATAATCATCTGCATTCCAAAGTTGAAAGTTCACTACTTTTTCTTTACGGATCACGCCGCCGCAGTCTATAAAATTTTTCGTGATCTGGCCCACTTCCGTCACGTGGAAGTGTTCGGGAACAAATGTTCCATTCTCCAATTGAAATTCCACATTTTCCAATGTTGGCAGGATTGCTTTGATTTCTGATAGTTTCATTTTACTGAATTTAAATTGTTAGAATTATATATTGCAATATTACGATGATAATGATTAAAAAAAAGCGCTAGGAACAGCAGCTGTTTACTTTTACATCCTGATTAAAGAATCCGTTGAAATCCGCCTGAATCTTTTTCCATACTTTCTCATCAATACAGTAGCAAACTGATTTTCCTTCAATAGTCCCCTGTATAATACCAGTACTTTTGAGTTCTTTTAAATGTTGTGAAATCGTTGCCTGCGCTAGTCCGAGTTCTTCAACCAAATCATTGCAGATACAAGCTTTCTTATCAATAATGTACTGAAGTATGGCAATACGTGCCGGATGGCCTAAGACCTTAAAAGCCGTTGCCAGTTTATTGTGCTTGTCCGCAAAAATTTCTGTTTTTGTAAGTCCCATGTTTTAATTATATATCGCAATATTACGATATTACAACTTATTATCCAAATAAAAACTGAAAAATTAGTTTGTGATTGATCTCAAATGAGTTGAACAGACTATTTCAGATCAAATTGTGCATCATAAGGAATATCTTTTTTCCATAAGAAATACATCATTGAAAGTAGCTTTTTTTGAACTGCTACATAAGCTTTCATTTTGACCTTTGTTCGTTCATAAACTCGTAAGAATAAATTGTAAAACTGTGGCTGGTCATGCCGGACTGCACAAAGAGCTGGCATGTGAAGCACACGGCGTATCCTTGAATTACCCTTCTTAGATATCTTAGTCCTACCGACGTGAGCACCCGACTGATTTTCAATTACATCATAGCCAGCATAGTTTATCAGCGCTCCAACTTTTTTAAAGAGAGTAAATCCGTTTGTTTCAGCTATGATTACCGCAAATGATAAAGTGCTTAGTCCTTTGATGCGTGTAATATTTGCATGTTGCTTCTTTAAGAGCTGATCCCCTGTAATAATCTCAGCAATAACCTTTTCCAGTTCCTTAATTTGTTTGTCAATCATTTTCAATGTTGCCTTTAATTGTTTTGTGACAATGGAATTCTGAAACTGGCTATGTTCTATTGCATGTAATTGATTATTGGTAACCGTTCGAACTTCATTCAGCGCCTGATGCCGCCTGGTACAGTCTCTGAGTAACAAAAGATTTTTGCTGGGTGGTGTCCATACTTCAAGCTTTCTTTCTGCGCCTATCATGGCTAGCCCTTTTGCATCAATACTGTCATTTTTGGATTTGGAACCAATTGCTTTTAGCCAACTTTTGGCCTTATTAGGTAAAAGAATAGATACTGTTTTTCCTTCAGAATAGAGGAACCAGGCTATCTGCTCATGATACACACCTGTAGCCTCCATAACATAGTTAATCGGAAGTTGTTCAGGAGTATGCTGCTGCACCCAGGAGAGCAGTTTAACAAATCCAGTTTTTGTGTTCAGGAATTTGTGTGTGGCTTTAACCTTTACATCCTGCAGCTCATTGATTACGGACAAACAGCAGACAATCTCTTTCATGGAAACATCCACACCTACAGTGTACTTTAAATTTCTCATAATTAATTCTGTTTATATCAGAAGCTCATCTCCCTGTCTTTGCTCATTAAATTGCTAATCAGGTACAAAACCTGTTAATCGGTACTGTTCAGACTTTAAGAAAAGCAAGAAAAGGAGGATCTGCCTATCTCGTCAACATCGTAAAAACGTGTTCTGCCCGGCCACGAATTACCTCCTTTCTCTGATTGTTTACAGGAGGTTACATACCTGACATCATTTTGTTTTCTACGTGTTTCACCCGACCTGAATTTACCTCCTTTTGTTCTTGAACAAAGATATGAGCCCGACCCGTCTGCATTTTTTCGATAGCCTGGGCATGGGGATAAAATGCAGACGGTGGCACGCCCAAACCCTACTTTTCGTCCTGCTCGTCCATTCTCTTGATAAGTTCCTCTCGAAGCGCATCAAGGAATTTAGTACGGTTCATCTTCCGGTTTCTCAACTCCAAATAGGTCTGATAAAAATTACCCAAATCAATATCAAATGTGCTTTCAAAATATTGAGCGACTTCTCTTATGTCGTTGTTCCCTTTGTCAAATACATCTTGATAGTGCAAAGCATAAATCAATTCTATCAACGCCACTTTGCTACCCGTCCATTTCAATTTTTTAAAGGCTTTCGGTTTGTCTTTTTGGAATTTGTTATACAACTGGTCTTCGATGTAAACCTGTATCAAATCGTTGGCTATTATCTTGGCGACCTTGTAATCATGCGAAGTGGAAAAGGACTGGTCAGACTGGAAATAATAAGTATCCAACCACAGCTTTATATCATGTTTGCCACGTACAAAAAAACTTTCGTCAAGAAAGGAATTGTTGCTACGGTAATACTTATAAAAATCGAGGTTGTTGTCAAAGAACCTTTTTAGTTTTTTCAACTCTCTATTGAGGTACTTTCTTATGGGCTTTGCACCATAAGGCTTCTTTGTCTCGATTTTGTAAATAGCATTGTAATAAATGAGTTTGGCAACAATGGTGGGTTTTTGATATTTAAAAAAGCGGATTTCTTCGTCAACATTCTTAAACCCTTTTTTTAAGATACGCTCCTTTACTTCGGACAGGCATTCCAAAATCAGATGTATAACGGCTTCTATGCGTTGTATGGAGCAATCGGCTTCAATTTCCAATTCATTGATTGCCGTTTCCAGATTATGGAATATTTCTTTGAAATAATTATTCATATTTTGTTAATTATTGTTTGTTCTATTTAATAGATAAAAATTCTAACTAATGAATTACAAGCAATTCATACACAGAAAAAATCAAGACGGAATTAATCCGTCTTGATTTGTGAAAAAATAATTAGATTACACCTAATTGAACTTTTGCTCCCATAATATGATTTTCGTCATTAGTTTCTAATGCGAAATACCCATATGCCAAGGCTGATGCAGAAGCTCGTTCTATAGCTTGTTCATAAAGTTGCCCCCAAGTTCTACCACCTTGATTTTCATAAGCTGTAATTAGCTTTCGAAGACTTGCCTCTCCGAAAATAGTTACATGTCCAGAAAAATCATTCGCTGGATCTCCTAAGTGGGCTGTTGACCAGTCAATAATTCCTGCGACAATACCATCCTGTGAGGTAAGTATGTGTCCTGCATATAAATCACCATGAATAAACTGTGTAAAATCTGGCCATAGTTTATCGTTATCTAACCATTTTTTATAGCGTAATTCAAGCTCTGAACTTATCCCTATTTCTGATTTTACCGTTTTTAATTGATTATCAATCTCTGGTCTTAAATCAGACGGCTTCATAATCTTCAGATGATTTTTAATCACTTCTTCTTCTGTAATATCATGTAACTCTACTAAAGATTTCGCTAATGATTGTATATAGTTTGGACTGTCTTTATCCATATTCCAAACCATACCATAAGTTTCCGCATCAACCGTAAGTGCAGGTTTTTCTTTAATTAGTGGATAGGCTATTAATTTTGGAGATGTAATCTTCCAATCGGGAACTTTAACAGATAGGTGTTTTTTTACAAGATGTAAAATTCTCTTTTCCTTATCTATTTGTTCACTCATATCATTCCGCCGAGGAATACGAAGTAACCACCTCTGTCCTTTATTATCTATAGCGAAACCTACCCTAAAGTCGATACCCATTTCATTAAATCTTATATTTTCTGTTAATAACAGTCCATGCTCTTCTGCAAGTATTTGAATATCCTTGATTGTCATTTTTTTCTATTTTTGCATCTATCCCATTTAAACGGTATAGATTATTATAAATTAATTCTTATTAACTAATTGCGATATTTCACCGCTTATAATGTTACTTTTTCCGACATCCCTTTTAGATTTACCAATTTTCATTAACATAGGCGATAAAAAGGAAACTATTCCAATTAGTATTGTTATCGAACCTGAGAGTAAAAACGAATTTGATATTCCGATTTTTTCAGCTAATGCACCAGTAAATAACAAACCTACAACCGATGGTAAAACAGCTAAGCTGTAGTACATAGAAAACACTCTTCCTAACATGTTAGAAGCGATTTCCAATTGTATAATCGTTGTAAATGAGGCTGAAAATATTGATAGTGAAATACCAGCCAATATGGTAATTACAGCATATCCTATAAACCATGTGGATGGTAACAAGCCACATAATAGAAAAGAAGCTCCTAATAATATATGCATGGAATTAACCATAATGATTTTTTTAGTTTTTATCTTAGCTAAACCTAAAACTGCACCTCCTAATAGCATTCCTACAGACCAAGCAATTTCGATCACACTCATTTCCCATTTACCCCCATTGTAATATTCAGTTGTTAATAGAGGAAACATAATTGCAGTTGGCATAATGAAAAATGTAACCATCATTGCGTATAAGAAAAGTAGAGCTAAACCTCTCTTCGCTAAAACATTCTTGAAACCATCTTTCCAATCTTTCAAAATGTAACTTATTGAAAGCTTTGTATTTGTTTTGATGTGAGGAATATGCACAAATACTAAAGATACAATGGCGATAATTGCTCCAAGTATATCTAAGTATAAGACGGTGGAAATAGACAAGTAAGTGATAGCTAAAGTTCCAATTGCTGGACCAGCTATTCCACTCACCGAATGTATTACTTGATTAATTCCTGCTATCCTAATCAATTCTTTTTTTGGCACAAGAAGTGGAGCTATAGTCTGTATTGCCGGAGAGTGGAACGCATTTCCAACAGAACGTAAACCCAACATAAGATAAATCCAATTGATATTTGCTGTTTCATTTCGTAGAAGAATGCTCATCGTTAATGCGCACAGTGCTAAAAAAATATCAGACATTATTAAGACCTTTTTACGGTTCCATCTATCGATAAAGACACCAACAAAAGTCCCTATTATAGCTTGTGGGAGCATTCCTGATATCCCTGCAAAAGCCAATACCTCAGCCGACCTATGCTCTAAACTCAACCAAATAATAATTGAAAATTGAACGGCATTGCTGGTCAACATAGATATAAATTGTCCAGACCATATAAATACATAGGTCTGTACCCATTTTCTATTTTCCATGAAAATTAATGAAATAGTTATACAACAAAAAAAGGAAGAGCAATACGATGATTGTCTTCTAAGAAGGGAAGTGTACTAAAGTAACACTTGGATTAGTTATTCCAAGGCTTAGCCATCATTGCTGTATTTGAATAGTTCATGGTACAAAGTTATAAAAAATACTGTTCGTTAAAACGTTATGAATAAAAAAGTTCATTCAAAGTTTTTATTTGCTATTCTGGATCAAATGCTGTAAATCGGGGTCGTTCTTAATACGCTCCATTTCGCTTTCTACAATATGCACAATGTCTGCTTTGACCTGCCTGTAATTGGCTTCAATGACCTGCTTCATATTGTCGTTGCCGTTTTCATCGGCAAAAGATAATATCTGCGGTATCTTCTTATATGCTTTGGTCTCGGCAGAAACCTTTTCGTTATCCACGACAATTTCAGCATGAAATATTTTCTGCTCGATACGCTCATCAAAGTTATCTGAAACAGACCCTACGAACATTCCCTGTGTCAAGGTAGATATTTTGGAAGCCGGAATAAGGCTGTCCAATTGGGTGGATATAGAAGTAGATTTGTCATTACGGTTGATAGTCATGCTTTGCCTTTTCTGCAACACTTTTCCAAAGCGTTCACTTAGATTCTTAGCTGTTTCGCCCACTACCTGACCGGAAAAAATATTACCCACGGTATTTTGGATGACCTTGCTTTCTTTATCGCCGTAATCCCTTATCAATTGTGAATAGTCTTGAAAGCCCAAACATACCGCAACCTTATTGCTACGTGCCGTTGCGATAAGATTATCCAAACCCCGAAAATATATCGTAGGCAACTCGTCTATTATAACGGAACTCTTTAACTTATCTTTCTTATTGATGAGTTTTACAATCCTCGAATTGTACAACCCTAAAGCGGACGAATAGATATTTTGGCGGTCGGGATTATTGCCCACGCACAAGATTTTCGGCTCTTGGGGATTGTTGATGTCCAGTGAAAAATCATCACCCGTCATCACCCAATAAAGCTGTGGCG
>CAYXRN010000138.1:0-6851 GCA_964467635.1 uncultured Chitinophagaceae bacterium
ATCCCGGTACTTAGGGGAACTGTATTTTATACGGGGCTTTTGGATGTTCCGTTTAGGATACATGTTTGGTACCGCGCCTGTTGTTACGGCCCCCTTAAGTATCTCAGAATTGAATCTGCCAAATTCCGTGAGAGAAGCTCAATATGATAAAAGCAAGACCGTTAATAATTATAAAATTGTAAAGAGCAACTTGTTTGACCAGGCTGAGGCGGACTTTAAAATGGCGCTGGAACAACAACTGGCGGACAGGAATACCGGTGATCTGATGGGACGGGCCGATAAGGGTGCTGTGAAAGCATATCTGGCTCATTTGTATTTATATGAACACAAATGGGAAGAGGCTAAAAAGCAACTGGAGGACATTATGTCTTATGGCTACCAGCTTGTTCCTGATTACAACGATTTGTTTGATGGTACGCACGACAATAGCCCGGAAGCTGTTTTCGAAATACAATACACCGCGTTAAACCAAAAAGAAACAGACAATTTTGGCACGGTGCTTACAGCGCCAAACGGTGAAGGCTACGTCGCCGGTGGTGGTTGGGGATGGACAAGGCCCACCCCTGATTTGGTGGCTGCGTACGAAAATGGCGACCCCCGCCTGGTAGCTTCTATTTTTCGCAAAAACAAGGACGATTTTTTCGGACAAATTTTTCTTGATAAAGTGAATGGCACCGGCTTGGGAATAAGGAAATGGTGTATAGCCAATCCGCCCAACAATAAGGGGGTGGCTGTCGACCAGGTCTCCTGGTATAATTCTGCGAATTACACCTTGGTAAGATATGCTGAAGTATTGCTATGGTACGCCGAAGTAATGAATGAACTGGGAGATCAAAGTACCGCGGCGACCTATGTGAATAAAGTAAGGGCGCGGACCGGCACTACGACAGATCCGAATACGGTGAACGAAAATAACATCAGAGCACTTCCCCCGATTTCTGCGACATTAAGCTACGAGGATATGTTTTGGGCAATTGTGCACGAACGACGTGTTGAACTGGCTTTTGAAGGAAAATTTGGCTGGGATTTAAGAAGATGGGGAATCGCCTACGCGTATCTACACGATCCCGACAGATGGCAAAACGAAGTGACTCCCGGCTATTTTAGATTTAAAGAAGGAAAAGATGAGATTTTTCCAATACCGCAGATTGAAATAGACCGTTCGGGTGGTACGTTGAAGCAAAACGCGGGGTATTGATCAAATGATTCGACCGTATTAATTTTTAAATAGTATAGCATCAGCGCAGGCGTTTAGTCTTATGATGATTTAAAGTGCTTCTTTCTATCTGTCTTCCTTGCGGAGACAGATGGAAAGAATTTTATAACCTGCGGTTTCTATCACTAAATTTATTTAATGCATATGTTTAAGATTAGAAATATTGTATCCGTTGCATTCCTGTTCGTATTTCAGCTTGCTGTTGGTCAGAAAACCAACCCGACACATCATGTGCCTGTAGATAAAAACCTGTCAGAAGAATGGTTCAACGGATTGTGGAATGACGACCAGAGAGTATACCGGGGAAACGAGTTGAAAACCATAGGCATGCCTTGTGGAGGCATTGGTGCCGGACAGCTGTATGTGCGGGGAGACGGGACGCTGGCCTGTTGGTGGATTGCCAATAACGCCTTTAATACCGGCTATGGGATTACCCCCTTAATGGATTTTCCGACCGCTTTGGGCCCATGGAAGGTTTGTTATCAAACCTTTACTCCTTTCAGTTACATCGATCAGGGCTTTGCTATCTCTGTAGAACAGCATGGTAGAACAATAAAGCGGGAGTTAAGCAAAAAAGATTTTGATCATATCTCTTTCATCGGCGAATATCCGATAGCTAAGGTGAACTATGCCGATAAAGCCAATCCCTTGCCGGTAGAGATTAATGCTGAGATCTTTTCTCCCTTTATTCCACTGAATGCGAAGGAATCCGCCACGCCGGGAACCATTCTTAAATATACCATTAAGAACACGACTGATGCGGCCGTAAATATTTCACTGACCGGCTGGTTGCAGAACATGGTTTGTCTTTCATTACAAGACGAGATCGTGGCCGACAGCCGTAATCGGGTTCTCCGCAATGGGAAGATGACCTCCGTTACAATGGACCTTGTACGGGTGGCTAATCCCGAACCGGTGAAGCGGGATATTGAACTGTTTGAAGATTTTGAATCGGGAGAAATGGACAAGTGGAAGCCTGTCGGCAGTGCATTTGCTTCCGGTCCGGTTAAAGCGGCGCTTGCTGATCAGTCGCAGGTTACCGGCTATGAGGGAAACTATTTTGTAAATTCATATAAGGGTGGTGACAGTGCTACGGGTAAACTCATTTCTATCCCCTTTACACTTAAAAAGGACTTTATCCTTTTTAATATTGGCGGCGGGTCCCATAAAAATCAGACCTGTTTCAATCTGGTGGTGAACGGAAAAGTGGTTCGATCCGCTACCGGCGAAAATGTGGAAAAGCTTAAAACACAGCATTGGGATGTAAAAGAATTTAGGGGTCAGCAGGCGCATTTTGAAGTAGTTGATGCTGCTACCGGCGGATGGGGACATGTTAATGTTGACCATATCTTGTTTAGCAGCACTCCCACCCTTAAAACCAATTTTTTCCCGGAGCATCATCCTTATTTTGGAAATATTTCTTTGAGTGTGCTGTCTGACCGTGCGCTGGGAGATGCCGACTTCAAAGGGGAAGCGGATGATCAGGCGACTGCCTTAGCTAAGAAGAAAACCGGGCAGAAACTGGTGGGAGCTGCGGGTACTTCCTTTCATCTGGGGCCAAATGAAAGCAAGGAAGTCACTTTCCTGCTTACCTGGTATTTCCCCAATCGGCCGAAGAACTACGGCGATGGGGGCAATTGGACTAAACCCATTCCTACTGATGGGCCTGCTGTGGGAAATATGTATGCCAACTGGTTTGACGGCTCCATGGATGTAGCTTTATGGTTAGAAAATAATTTGCCGCGTCTTTCTGAGGCAACTCATAAATTCCATGACGCGTATTATAAGCACAACTCATTGCCTTACTGGCTGATACAGCGCATCATGATGCCGGTTTCTACTTTAGCTACTGAAACCTGTCAATGGTGGGCTACTGATAAGTTTTGGGCATGGGAAGGTGTGGGATCCTGTGTAGGTACCTGTACCCATGTTTGGAACTATGAACAGGCCTTAGCCCGGTTATTCCCCCGGCTTGAAAGAAACATCAGAGAGAAAACGGACTTCGCCACTTCTTTTCAGGAAGATGGAGGTATTCTGGCCCGAAACGGCTGGGGAGGTATACTGATAGACGGGCAGGCTGGTACTATTCTAAAATCCTACCGGGAACATTTACAGTCTAAAGATTATTTGTTTTTATCCAGGAACTGGAGCAAAATAAAAAAGGCCATGCAGTTTTTAATGAATGAAGATGGCAATGAAGATGGGCTGATTGAGAAATCCCAGGCCAATACTTATGATATCGCTTTTTACGGGGCCAATACGTATGTGGGAGGTTTATACCTGGCTGCTTTAAAAGCTGCCGCTCAAATGGCCAAGATAATGCGTGACACCACTTTTGAAAAGGAGTGCCTACGCATTTTCAATAAGGGCAGGCAGCTGACCATGGAAAAATTGTGGAATGGAGAATATTTCATTCAGGATGTCGATTTGAAAAAGCACCCCAAATTTCAATACGCGGATGGTTGTTTAAGCGATCAATTATTTGCACAAACATGGGCGCACTTAATTGACCTCGGTTATATTTATCCGGAGAACAATACGAAAACGGCCTTGGAGTCCATTTGGAAATACAATTGGGCACCGGATGTAGGCGCACAAAACAAATACCACGCACCCGAAAGAACTTTTGCCGATTTTGGAGAAGCCGGATTGTTCGTTTGCACCTGGCCTGAAAGCGAACATTTAGGAGAAGATGGGGTGCGTTATCGGGATGAAGTCTGGACGGGTATTGAATATCAGGTAGCGACCAGCATGATTTATAATGGATTTATTAAAAAAGGCTTGTCTCTTATTAAGGGGCTTGACAATCGTTATCGCCCCGAAAAGCATAATCCCTGGAATGAGGTGGAATGCGGGGATCATTACGCCAGGGCGTTAGCATCCTGGGGCGTTTTGCTTGCGTTGGAGGGTTATTTTTATAATGGCCCCGAGGGCATGATGCGTTTGGCTCCCCGTGTACAGCAAGGCGATTTTGAAGGCTTTTTTACCGCAGCCGAAGGTTGGGGTAACTTTTCGCAAACGCGTCAATCGGGAAAGCAATCTAATGTAGTGAACGTTAAATATGGGGAAGTCCGTTTAAAAAGCCTGGAAGTAGAAACCGTAGGAAATCCGGAGAAAGTAGTATTGTTTTTTAATGGTAAGGAAATACCCTGCGATTACAAAATGCAAGGCGATAGGGTTGTCGTTGAATTCAAGGAGCAGGTACTCAGGGAGGGCCAGGACCTTAAGGTGGTGCTGGAAGTTTAGCGTCTAAAAAATTTGGGCCAACAGAAAACAGACCGACAAACGTTCTTAGCTAAATTTACCGGCCCCCCTGAGTCAATATAAGCAGGCCGTGCCGAGAAATGTAAAAAATGAGGAAGCGCAAGATAATAGTGGTATGCACCGGAAATAGCTGCCGTAGTCAGATGGCGGAGGGGTACTTAAGGCAATTTGCCAAGGCCTCCTTTGACATATACAGCGCGGGGATTGAAGCCCATGGCCTTAATCCTCGTGCCGTGGCCGTCATGCGGGAAGATGACATTGATATTTCCGGACATGCTTCCGATTTAATTGGGGGATACCAAAACGTTGATTTTGATTACGTGATTACCGTTTGCGACCATGCCAGGGCCAATTGTCCACCCTTCCCCCGGCAAGTGAAAATGATCCACCACAGTTTTACCGATCCCGCGAATGCCCAGGGGACGGAAGAGGAGATCATGGATGCGTTCAGGACAACACGTAATGAGATAAAATATTATTGCTGGAATCTCATTAAGCAAATGCAAAAAACAGTACCTCAAAAGACCGACCACTAAAAACCCGTGATATGCTTTTAATTATCCTGTTCGCTGCCGTCTTGTTATTAACTTACGCCAATGGCGCCAATGACAATTTTAAGGGCACGGCTACTTTGTGGGGCAGCAATACGCTTGGTTATCGGCAATCATTGCTGTTGGCTACGGTCTGTACTTTTGCCGGCTCTTTATGCTCGGGTTTTTTTGCCCAGTCACTCATTAAAAATTTTTCGGGACAGGGGCTGGTGCCAGACGCTCTGGTCCATTCTGTTCCTTTTGTGCTGTCGGTGGCGCTGGGAGCCGCAGCGACTGTTTTACTGGCTACTAAACTTGGTTTCCCTGTTTCCACCACCCATGGGATTGTCGGTGCCTTAGTGGGCGCGGGACTTATAGGTGCCACTGGTGACATTAACCTCGGCAGACTGGGTGACACCTTCTTTTTGCCTTTGATTGCCGGACCGCTTATGGCGGTGGGATTAACGGCCGCTTTTTATCCTGTAGTTAGGCATTTGCGAAAGATAGCCGGCATTACCTCTGAGCGTCGCCTGGAAGCCGAACGACCCGCTTTGGCTGCCGTATCAGTTGCTTCATCAGCGAAGCAGGTACATATGACGGCAACGCCACCTTTAAAAAACGCCCAAGTGTCCGATGACCGGACGAGCTCTACGGCTTCAAGACATGATACCACTCGATATACAGGTGCGTTTTTAGGAATCCCTTTTCAAACGCTTGTGGACAAGCTCCATTATGTCAGCGGCGGGGCGGTTTGTTTTGCGCGCAGCCTGAATGATACACCGAAATTTTTGGGGCTGTTGCTGCTGTGTCAATTTTTTGAATTAAAAATGAATATTTTTTTATTGGCGCTTGTTATGGTTGTCGGCGGGTTGTTGCATTCAAAAAGAGTAGCGCATACCATGAGCAAAAAGATTACCCGCTTAAATGCGGGGCAGGGGCTTACCGCTAATCTGTCTACGAGTTTTCTGGTTATTGTCGCCAGTAAATTTGGCCTTCCCGTTTCCACGACGCATGTTTCTGTAGGCAGTATTTTTGGCATCGGGATAGTAAATGGTTCCGCCGACAAGAAGCAAATGAAAAGCATTGTCGCCTCTTGGATATTAACCTTGCCGATAGCCGCTTTTTTTAGTGCCTTATTTTTTCTTTGGTTTAGCACACTTTAGGGGCGGCTATCAAGGTCAACCGAAAACTTTTATTAATGAATGATTCATCAGCGTAAAAACTTTTCTTATGAAGAATAACAATCGGCGTTCTTTTTTAAAACAATTAACCATTGGCGGATTAGGGGCGGCCACGGCGCCCGGCTGTTTTTTAACCCCGGAAAAAGCGAAAGAGCTTAAAGAAGCGGAATTACAGGCGGGGGTTACCGGAAAACACAGTTATAACGGTTCATACACCGGCGAATACCTCAACCGGGTAGCTTTCCCCATAGGCGGAATCGGTGCCGGGATGTTTTGTGTAGAGGGCACGGGTGCTTTTTCCCATGTTTCTGTTCATCATCATCCAAGAATGTTTAACGCGCCGGATCAGTTTTCGGCCCTTTTTGTAAAAGGAATAAAAAAGGGAGCGAAGATCCTAGAAGGGCCTGTGCCGGACTGGAAAAAATTTGGCCTTCCCGGTTCAGGCAACGGCATGGCGGGGGCCAACTTCGGATTGCCGAGATTTCAGCATGCCGCCTTTAAAGCCCGTTTCCCATTTGGTTATATTGACCTTCAGGATAGCGATATTCCGTTTAAGGTAAAGATCACCGCCTGGAGTCCCTTCGTGCCCGGTAATGAAGATGATTCCAGTCTCCCTATGGGGGCATTGGAATATCATTTCGAAAATACCGGTAATAAGAC
>CAYXRN010000138.1:6951-8450 GCA_964467635.1 uncultured Chitinophagaceae bacterium
GAAAAGAAGACCATCAAATTAATGATGGCGTGGTATGTTCCCTATTCCAATTTAAAATATGGCAAGGGTGCCACGCCAGAGGAAATTCAGGCGGAGAGAAATTGTGATCCCGCGAGCGGTTGCTGTGTCACGGCCGATGAAATTGGATTACCGGTGGAAGATAATGTCAACGAGCATTACCGCCCCTGGTACAGCAGCCAGTTTGCAAACGTGGGTGAAGTGGTGGCCCACTGGCAAAAAAACTATGCACAGCTCCGGAAAGATTCCCAGTTATTTGAAAAGGCTTTTTACGGCTCCTCGCTACCCGAGGAAGTAGTGGAAGCCGTAGCGGCCAACCTAACCATCTTAAAGTCGCCGACGGTATTGAGACAGGCGGACGGTCGCTTTTGGGCCTTTGAAGGCTGCAGCGATGACAATGGTTGCTGTCATGGTTCCTGTACGCATGTATGGAACTACGCCCAGGCCCTGCCCAACCTGTTCCCCCGTTTGGAACGAAGCCTGCGATACACGGAATTTTGTGAAGGTCAGAATGCGGAAGGCCATCAGACGTTTCGGGCGGACCTCCCTATCCGGCCACTGCATCATGATTTTTATGCAGCGGCAGACGGACAATTGGGCGGTATCATGAAAGTGTACCGGGAGTGGCGTATTCACGGGAACAAGGAGTGGCTGAATAAATTTTATCCCTTGACGAAAAAGAGCCTAGATTACTGTATCAAAACCTGGGATCCCAAACGCAAAGGTATCGTCGAAGAACCGCATCACAACACCTATGACATTGAATTTTGGGGGCCTGACGGCATGTGCACCAGTTTCTACCTAGGCGCGTTAAGCGCACTTATTCAAATGGGCCGGTTCCTGGGTAAAGACGTTTCCGGTTATGAAAGCCTTTATAAAAAAGGCAGGGACTACATTGAGCAAAAGTTGTTTAACGGGGAGTATTTTTTCCAACAGGTGGAATACAAAAACCTGGAAGCGGCCAACCCGGCCAAGGTATCCAGTGAAACCTTTGGTGGCAAATATTCACCGGAGGCTTTAAAATTGCTGAAAGAGGAAGGACCGAAATATCAATATGGCACCGGCTGTTTGTCAGATGGTATCTTAGGCGCATGGATCGCGGCCATGTGCGGGTTGGAGGACCCGGTGGATACCCAGAAGATAAAAAGCCATTTACAAGCCATTTATAAGTACAACTTAAAGAAGAACCTGAGCGACCATGCCAATCCGCAACGGCCTGCCTACGCCCTGGGGGATGAAGGAGGCCTATTGCTCTGTACCTGGCCCCGTGGAGGCAAGCCCGACCTTCCTTTTGTCTATAGTGATGAAGTGTGGACCGGTATCGAATATCAGGTAGCAGCCCACTTGATGTTGATGGGTAATGTGAAGGAAGGCCTGGAAATCGTCCGTACCTGTCGCGACCGCTACGACGGTCGTGTCCGTAATCCCTTCAATGAATATGAATGTGGCAGCTGGTATGCGCGTGCGATGTCCAGTTATGG
>CAYXRN010000139.1:0-6186 GCA_964467635.1 uncultured Chitinophagaceae bacterium
TATCAGGATTAACACTATAGACTTTTAATCCGCTCTCGATAAATTCATCATAAGTTGCATCCATTTTAGAACAACTTCCCCATATGCCGCAGCAAGCCAATATTCCTAAGAATATCGTATGTAACTTTAGATTTTTCATATCCTGTATATTTTTGTTTTATATTGTTTATCACTAAATCAAAGACGAATATATTTTAGTCTATATCGCATTCCAAACGCGTCAAAATAGTCCACATTTCCGTTTTCAGCCCCCTTTTTGCACTCCCTTTTCCTTATTTTATATCATAATCGTGCCCCGGTATAAAGGGAAACTCATAAGCAAAACGCTTGTATTGAACCCTTACCTCATCTCCCGTTGTTTTATCTAAAACTTCTTGTACCTTTTGTTCAATATGATGTATATAAATCTTTGATACCGCTTTATCTTCTTTTCCATAAAAAACGGTTTCCCCATCAAATCCAACCGGATATACCCGCCCATACAATTTTCCATTTTCTTTCTCCACAACAAACCCTGATCCTCCAACAAACAAAGGCGTCTTATCCACAGGAATAGGAAAATTTTTTAAAGTAGTCGGTCCCTGATAAACCCGCCCGTTATCATAGTCGATCCATTTACCTTCAGGCAAATAGACATCACGGGAATTAGCTGCTGCATAATCATTTCCATACAGCGGAAAAGCCATCAGCGCATCACCTATCATCCACTGATACCCACGCACTTGGTCGTTTTCCCTGTTATATACTTTTTCATCATCCGGATAAGCCAATGGCAGCGGAAGCATGGTATATGGGAATCCGGTTTTATAAGAACGGATAGCTGTGCTGTATATATAATCATGCAATCTATCATGTAACTGTGCCGCCTGAAGGCACACCCTCAATACCTGGGGATTTTCCAGGTTCCATGGCCCGTAGCCAAAAGACATAGACGGATTCACTGCTGCGTATTGCGCTTCACGCATCAGATATTTTGCCACTTTTTCCTGTGATACTTTACCAAATCGGTTGTAAGCCAAGCCTGTTCCTCCTATGATATCCGGATAAGTATAGGGAAATCCGCTGTAGGAGTATGCCAGCCCGTTCACGGGCCCTCTGTCCTGGTTTTGGTCAAAATTAAAATCATCAAATCTAAACAAATCCATCGCGGCCCCCACATAGTTATTCCGCCCCATCACATAAACCCCCTTATCCATTAATGCCTCATTCACGGCATTTAGCTTATCGTCCGGTAAGCCCCTAAAGTCATAAGTAAAAATATCTTCTTTATACCCATCTACTCCATAGGCCTCCCATTTCTCACATAAGCCAACGTACCATTTTACTGCATCGGGATTATTCCCATCCAGAAAATAGCAATCCGACTTGGGAAAACCGATTTTAAACAATCTCGGTTCGCCATTTCCCTTTATAAAATACCCTTGTTCTATCCCTTCATCAGTATAGGGTCCATTGGGGATAAAGGCAATGCGCAACCCAATGATAAACTTAAGGCCCTTCCGATGGAAATAATCAATAAATCCTTCGGGATCCGGATACTTCTCCTTATCCCAATATCCAAAACTTGTAGTAGAAAAATAGGCAGGATTGTCGCTTGGCCAAAACCCCGATCCGACCACCATCCAGTTCAATGGGAAACCCAAACTTAAATATTTATTCACGTCTTCTTTTACGGTTTTATGATTGGTATGCCAGCCAAGCGCCCCAAACGCTTCCCATCCCACCCCAAACCACGCATACTTAGGTCTGTATACTTTATACCCTTCCTTGTTTCTTACCTTTAAATAATCAGCGTATATCTGTTTCGGACTGCCTATAAAATAATACATTGCCGCCAGTTCATGGGCATAATAAGACCCCTGCGCCAGTTTGTTCTTGGTAATCTTTATAATTTTTTTGCGGGGTTCTATATTTATACAGGCCACTCCTTGCCTGGGAAAGATAACAAAGTTGCTCACCAGCCTGGAGGGATGACCGTCTGTCAGCGCACCAAAGTAATCACTTTTATAACCATAAACATTCGTAGAATAGGGTACTTTATACGCAGCGTGATCAGCGAGCCCGAATGCTATGGCGTGACCAGCTGTCTGGGCAATAATCGAGCCTTTGACCGGGTGTTTATTATACTTATATTCTATTGACATTTTAAAGTAATGAGCAAAAAACTGAAATGTCACAAGTGCTGAAACACCAATTTTATTTACAACTCTGAACTTAGCGGACCGCGCGCTACTGCTAAGCAGGTCTGTACGCACCACCGGAGATCTGAGCAATTCAATTCCTGAAGTACGGATCGCCTCCAATACGGGATCACCATTAGGTTTTAAGATCGCATAACGAAATCCTTTTTTTATGATCTTAACGGTATAATGCTCCTGTTTAAGCAATATCTCCCCTTCTTCCGCTTTAGCACTCGCTGATAAGCCACCGGCCAAAGTGATCATCAGAGATAAAGACAATACAGCTGCCCTGAAAATATTTCTAAAGTAATTTACCATGAACACCATTCATTAATAAAAAAAATGTAGGGTGGAACGTACCGGATGATGATCCGAGGCCCTGGGTTTCGTAAAAGCCGTTGTACCCTCTTGAAAACGAAAGACTATTCTATAATCAGATACGGTTATCCCTTCCTTCGGATACGTAAATATATAATCAATTCTTTTAGAGCCGCCGGGACTGCCGGTCGCTTCAGTCTTGAAGATGGAATTATAGGTCTGGTATTCTGCATCTTTTCTATTACTGGTTTCATCATAAGTATCAGAAAATCCAAGGGACTTCATTACCAAAGGGCCTCCCGGCACACCTTCCAGGTAAGAGGACGGATAATTATTAAAATCTCCGCATACCAAAACCGGTATATTATTTTGCTCAGAAAGCTTTTTGGCTACAGACGCAATATGCTCAGCGAATGCTTTTCTTTTTTGTTGTCTTTCCACCGTAGCGCCTGAAGAAGGATGCACGCTGATCACAAATAGCTCTTTACCGGTTTTTATTTCTTTTAACCGTACGCAAGTAACATATCTCCCGTTGTCGGTATTCTCATCCAGATTGCCATAGCCTCTTATCTCATCATCATAATCAACCAGGTTGAATTTATCCTTTTTCCAC
Organism: uncultured Chitinophagaceae bacterium; assembly: GCA_964467635.1. Lineage (GTDB taxonomy): Bacteria > Bacteroidota > Bacteroidia > Chitinophagales > Chitinophagaceae > FW021-bin31. The sequence goes on from CAYXRN010000139.1 coordinate 3,112, forward strand.
AGAACACCCCTCGGGTCTATTTCATGCGCATTAATGTGCGCGTCGTAACCGTCTTTTAGCATAGCCGCTATATCCGCAATCTGATATCTTCTCCTCACCTCTTGCAGGACAAGTATATCGGGGTTATTATCGGGAGACAAGATTAAATTCTTGAAGGCTAACCTCCTATGGCCCCAGTCATAACCATAAATCTCATGCTCCTTAATATAGGCGCTATCATGATTCCTAACATAAGCGCTATCACTTAACGCATTAAAGGTCTCCACAACAGCGGAAAAATTCGCTGTTTTCCCTTCTTTCACCGCTGACCACTTGGTCCAGTCAGCGCCGTCATAGGCCCGGACGCTGAAATAATATGCAGTTGCTGCGTCCAGATTGGAAACCTCAAGGATGGACGAGGTGGTCTCTTTTCTCGTTGCGTCTTTCATATCCCGCACGGTAGCGTATCTCACCTCGTACTTTTGCGCGTTATTTACCTTATTCCATTGCACTTCCACCTTATGCGTAAATCCATCCATCTTCATTATCTCCGGAACAGGTATCTCTGAAACACCGTTACTTTCTTTAGCACAACCGCAACCCATTGACAAAACAACCAGGACCAAAAGAACAATATTACTTCTTAACATGTTTTCATATGTTTTATCCTACTACTAATAACATAAATACAAAGTAGAACGGACCGGATGGTGATCCGAAGGCCTCGGGGTTTTAAATTCAGGTGGCCCGCCCTGGAAACGTATCAGAATGCGATAATCAGAGACGGTAATTTTTTCTTCAGAATAAGTAAAAATATAATCCAGCCTTTTTCTTCCCTCCTGACTTTTGGAAGCTTTAGCAACATAAATCTTATCATAAGAGGTGTATTCTGCATTTGTTTTCTCAATCGCGTCGTCAAAAGTGTCGGAGAATCCATAGGACTTCAACACCATTGGAGAACCCGGCAATCCGTCTATTACCGTATTGGCGTAGTTATTAAAGTCGCCTAAGACTATAGCCGGTGCATGGTATTTTTTAGACAACTTTTTCGCCGTATCCGCCACGCGTCTGGCTAAAATACCCCTCATTCGCTGTTTTTCCGCCGAACTACCGGAGTTAGGATGTATATTAAACACCAAAAGCTCCTTACCCGTCTTCTTTTCTTTTAATCGTACGTGAGAAACATAACGTCCTGTATAATATCCTGATACCGTATTGTCATAGCCTTCAATATTATCATCAAAATCCACCAGACTATATTTGTCTTTCTTCCAGAAAATAGCACGTGGATCTATGATCCGGGAGCTGATATGAACGTCATATTCGCTGGACAACAACGAGACAATGTCCTCCAACTGTTCGGGCTGTGACACTTCTTGCAATGCCAGAATATCGGGTTGATTATCAGAAGCCAAGATTAGATCCCTGAATGCAATCCTCCGGTTTGACCAATAGTCTTTCCCTGCTATTTGATATTCTTCATAATAATCTTCTCCGTGGCTATGCAGATACGCCCGGTCACCCATAACATTAAAGGTCTCGATTGTAGTAGAAAACAAGGCCGTTTCCGCTTTTTTCACCTTCGACCATTTCGTCCAGTTTTCCCCGTCAAAGGCCCTGATTTTAAAATAATACTCCTGCCCCGCTTGAAGATCGGAAATTTCCAAGGCTAAAGACTTTGTTTCTTTCGTTACCGCATCATTCATATTTTTATCAGCAGCATACTCTACTTCATATTTCTTTGCGTTATTTACCTTATTCCATTGTAAATCTATCCGGTTAACGAAATGTGCTGTCTTTACTATCTGGGGGATGTGTATATCCGAAAAATCTTCTTCTGCTTCGCCGCAATGAAGCATCAAAAAAGAAAATAAAACCATTAATAAAGTCTGCCCTAATCTATTCATCTTATCTTTTTTATAACTTTTTCGTTTCTTTCCAATATGTTAATTTTCCTGCTGTGCAAAAGCCGCTTGCCGAACCCGCGCCTATATTTTTTATTTATTGTACCTGTCCCCAAAACGCTACTTCGTTCAACCAGGCTGTTCCGGAAGGGGAATTCGCCGGCGTCGTAAAGGTAGAGGTGATCTTTATTCTAATGTATCGGACTTCGGGAACAGACAACGGCAGAGAAAACTCATGTCCCTCCGCAGCAGCGACAGCGTCTTCATTAGAGTTTTGTCCCATAGGCAACCCGGAGGGTTTAATTATTTCAAAAGAACCAAGCTGTGTCCAGTTGTCCCAGCTGCCATCGGAGCTAAAACTATTCGTACCCCATAATTCAAATGTTTTCACATTAGAGGCCGAATACTCCCGGCCATCATGTATTTGCCATACCTTAAAACGGCTCAGCTTGACGTCCACGCCTAAATCAATCGTAAACCACATCGGGAAACCACCGCTCGCCTTAAATCCCCATGGCTTGACGTGTGTACCTAGCCACAAAGCTTTTATATCAAATACATTATCGGCATCATTTCCTAAAACCAGGCTTCTAAATTTAGTCGGATCCAGTTCAACTTCATAGAGTGGTGTTATCTCTTTAATCAAGGTGTCGGAATGATTATTCCAATGATCCACTACGTACACTCCGAAAGTTGTGTTCAAAGGCTTTAATCCTCTTACGGAAAAATCACCTTCTTTCACGCTGGTGTAATTCCTGTCATATACGGTCCATTCACCGGTAGAACGATCTTTAATTAATACAGTAATCACCAGGTCTGCCCGGTTGCTATTTTGGAATCTGACATTAATGCCGCCAAAATCCTGATCATACGTCAAAGACTTGTAAGTCGTTTGCACCGGAGGTTCAAGCGGCTTTATCTTTACCGTCACGGGAGCAGATTTATTTTCCGACATATCTACGGCAAAAAGGGTTATTTCACGCGCCGTTGTATCTCCAAATCCCTGAACAATAAGTGACTTTTTATAAGAAGAAGCCTGCATTTCCTGTTTCACTCCGTCACGAATTTCATAATTGGCTTGCACATAGAAAAAGTCCAAATCTTCGGGAATAGTGTAAGTAATTTTTGCACCACCACTCAGATTTTCCACCTGTATGTCGCTAATTGGGTCAGGCGGTACCTTATCATGGTC
>CAYXRN010000139.1:6196-8409 GCA_964467635.1 uncultured Chitinophagaceae bacterium
CGGATAACGAAAACAGCGCTATACATATGCCGAATAACAGCAGATTTATCCGATAAAAATTTCTCTGTTTCTTAATTGTCTTGTTATATAAATATCCTACCATAATAAATTATTTAATACCATGAGTTCATCGAGTAACCCGCTTAGCCTTGGTTATGTTTATCACGAATCGTCCACCAAACACTTGCATTAAAAAGCCGTCTATTGTCTGGGGACCGTTTTTGAATGCACACCTACGTACAGGATTTCGACGATACTTCCAATGCATCTTCTTTAATTCATGCAATCGAAGCTGCTTGTATTGCTGTGGCGACCATCCGGCAAGTTTTACCTTGATTAACTGCATACGCTTGATTAGTTTAGCTTTATAAAATTGCCCATGATAGCTGAGATCGTCCGCGTCATCAAATTTATCGTCAATGCCTTTTCCTCTAGGTTTACATTTGCTGAACCAAGGCGGCCGATACCATTTCATCGCCTCTGGGACACTCACCACCCCGGATTTTGTACTAAATTTTTGTTAACAATAATATCCTGCTCCTTTATGGGCCAAAAATAATCTCTCCTTTTATAAGTTCGTTTATATAGGTTTATCACCTGATAATACGCTTGCGGATCACTGTTGTCTATACTCCATCCCCTTATTGGCTCGTTCAATATTTTTTCTGCCTCTTTCCACCTGCGTAGATCCCAAAACCGATTGCCTTCAAAAGCCATTTCAATTAACCGCTCCTGATGGATTATCTCTCTCAGTCCCTCTTTTGACTTATATTTATTTGGATTTTTTGAATAATTTGTCCAAGAATCCTGAACCGTCGGTATACCTGCCCGGTCCCTCACTTTGTTAATCCACTGAAGCGCTTCTGCAGTTCTATTGTCCTCATTGAGCGCTTCCGCATAGTACAAATACAAGTCAGCAAGACGAATGATAGGAAAAGGGTACGGTTGAATCTGGTATTTTCCGTTAGCCGGTTGGGTCACATTTAAAAAGTTAACCATTTTTTTAGTATAATAACCCGTTATCGAATGCTCACCCAAGCTTCCTTTTCCGGAATATTGTCCTAACCGACCTTCTACGTGCCACATATCACTTTCATCGTATTTTCCCTGTCCATACCACATACCGCCGTCAAACCCTAAATCGGCATAAAACCTTGGCTCTCTTCCAAAATTTAAAGCCGCGGTTACGTAGCCTGGTTCAATATAAAGCGAGTCGCTCTGAGAAGCAGTATCCAGTTTGTACCTATTCATATAATCCCAAGAAATATCTTCATCAATAGGGACGCCGTTTTTTGTATAAAACTGTTCCGCTATTCTCATCGTCGGCGCATATTCCCCATAAGCGCGAGAATCTCCATTCGATGTAACGTCCGCGTCAGGATCAATGTCCGGTTGCGCCCATTGTTGAATGCTCTTTACCCAGCCTCCGTTAGTCGCAGCCCATATCACCTCTGAATTCCATTTGTCACAAATCGCGTTACGGATGTCCATCTGGGTCTGTAGTTCAGGACCTATATTGTAGGTATTTACCGCCGGATTAAACTCATACAATTTAACGCCGACAGAATGACAAAGATCTATAGCTTCCTTACAGGCCTCTGCCGCTTTTTGCCATTTTTCCGGATCATAGGTTTGATTAAAAAGCTGTATACCCCTGTTATCGACAAAGTTCGAATAAGCGGTATTGCCGTTAAACAACGGACTGGCTTCATTAATCAATATCCTGGCTTTCAGCGACAAAGCGACAGGACGCGTTATCCTACCCAGCTCATCTATACGATCCTGGATAATGTCAGGCAGATCCACTGCCGCTTCGTCTATAAGATTAACGATATAATCAAAGACGGAATCTACCGGCTGGCGATATACCTTCACTTCATTTACCCCTGCGGAAACAGGTTTATTTTCATCAATAATGGGTATAGGACCATACATTCTGAGCAGGAACCAGTGATAATACGCCTTTAAAAACTTGACCTCCGCCTTCCAACGGGTTTTTTCCTCCTGTTCCATATCGGGGACACGATCTATATTGGCTAAAAAAGTATTGCAATCTCTAATGCCCTGAAAAAGCGGCTTACCACCTCTTTCGCCATCCCAGTAGTTCAAATACGGATTTATTACATTTTGGTTTCCACGAGCGACCTCCCAAACTGTAGAAGGTTTACCGTAATAAGCATTTGCATAAGGATAAAAAAACCATATTTCATCGC
>CAYXRN010000140.1:0-7265 GCA_964467635.1 uncultured Chitinophagaceae bacterium
TAAAATCATATACTTTGACCTCCGCTGCTTCTCCCTTTTTTGTCCATTCCCGCCCGCTGTTCTTGAAATTGCCAACATTCTCTTTCTTTTTACAATCTACCGACATCACAGGGTATCCTTGCTTTAGGAAGCTTCTACTCTGTTTGTCTATCATTTCAAACTGAGCATTCCGGTCTTCATGGTTGCTTCCCTCATCTGTCTTACGATTGCTCTGCAATAAAAACCCCATCTGTTGCAATATTGAACCAACCGTTACATGACTTACTCTTGTCCCATAACCGGTAAGTTCTGAGGCTATATTACGCAGACTCAAAGTATTCTTTCCGGATCCCCCAACGTGTGTGGACTTAAAATCAGCTCAAGATGCCTCTTTAATTCTTCATTGGGATCAGTTACCTTCTTTCTTCCTCCTCCTTTACGACGAATTCTATTGGTATGCTCACTTTCCTCTGAGTTTATTTTAGACAATTCCTGAATACCCCTGGTGATAGCTGCTCTGGAGGCCTTATTTGCGTTAGCAACTATTGTTATACCTCCACGGCCTATTGCATTAGCTTGGGCTGGTATCGTAAGCTACTTTGGTCAGATGGGTTCTTCGTTTGTTCAATTGGCGAAGCAAGTCCAGAAACTACCCGTCAATACATCTTAACTCCAGGCTAATGGTCGCTTACATCCCACCGAGCCTATCGGCATCAGTGGATTTTACGCTCCACTTTTATAAGAAAATCGGGCAATGGCTGACAAAAAACAGCCCATCTTTAAGCCTTTACCATAAACATGAAGTAGACCGCTCCCAGCACGCATACAAAAGACGCAATATAATTCCATCTTATTGGTTCTTTTAAATACAATACCGCGAAAACAGAAAAAACCACCAGGGTGATGACCTCCTGGATCATTTTCAACTGATAGCCATTAAACCCTTCCTCAAAACCTATGCGGTTGGCCGGCACCTGGAAGCAATATTCAAAAAACGCGATTCCCCAACTAATAACGATGACTTTCCATAGCGGTACATTTTCAAATTTAAGATGGCCATACCAGGCAATGGTCATAAAAATATTAGAACAACATAGCAATAGTATAGTGCGCATAAGGTTAGTTTAGTATATTCAAAAAAGCCAATACGGAAAGAGAAGTTCCCGTAAAAGTAATTTATTTTCCAAATTATGGCTTACATTAGTTCACTGCAAAAAGGGAAAAAACCACCCTGAAAAATATCAAAAATGATTTCCGAAAGAGCATTCAAAAAAATCCCTACGGCTAAAAGTGGTGGGGGGCTGTCTTCCAGAGCATCCGCCGACGCTATACGCTATTTTTCGATACCTCTGTCTTTTCCTCTTTGCCCAGGTAAAATACCTAAGTGACTTGGAAAATCTGCGCCTAATTTGTAGGTTTGTTCGACAAAATCAACAAGGTGAAATTAAAATACATCATTTTATTTTTAGCCCTTACCGGCTTGTGGACTAGTTCTTGCAATTCGGGTAAGGAAAACGCCGGTGAGGCACAGGCTGATTCCGAAGCAAAGGCAGCTGATACGAACGCCATGACTTATTGCAGCCCCGGAAGCAAGACCGCCTACATGGTAAAGAATACCGGCGAATCAGCAGACATTGCTCAGGGCGAAGCATCGCACGAAGGGATGGTGTGGATTGAAGGAGGAACGTTTACAATGGGAGCCACAGACAACGAAGGCCGGCCAGATGAATATCCCGCCCATGAAGTAAAAGTCGATGGATTCTGGATGGATTCCCATGAGGTGACTAACGGGCAATTCAGAAAATTTGTGGAAGCCACAGGCTACGTCACCATAGCGGAAAGGAAACCGGACTGGGAAGAAATGAAAAAGCAGCTCCCTCCCGGCACCCCTAAACCTCCTGACAGTGTACTGGTCCCGGGGTCTTTGGTCTTTTCCCCCCCTGATCACGCGGTTCCTTTAAACAATCCTGCACGCTGGTGGAAATGGGTGCCCGGCGCCAATTGGAAACACCCCGAAGGTCCCGGAAGCAGCATCAAAGGAAAGGACAATTATCCTGTTATTCAGGTCGCCTGGGAGGATGCGAAGGCCTATGCCAAGTGGGCAGGGAAGCGACTGCCTACGGAGGCCGAATGGGAATACGCAGCAAGAGGGGGATTAATTGACAATAAATACCCTTGGGGAAATGAAAACCCCGAAAAGGGCAAACCCAAAGCCAATACCTGGCAGGGCAATTTTCCCAACATCAATACCGATTGGGATCGCTTTATCGCTTTGGCTCCTGTAAAATCATTCGCACCCAACGGTTACGGACTTTACGACATGGCGGGGAATGTTTGGGAGTGGTGTAGCGATTGGTACGATGCCAATTATTATAAAACTCTGGCTGGAAAATTAACGACTAATCCACAGGGCCCGGAGAAAAGTTACGATCCCATGTCGCCTACCATTCCTATGCATGTCATCCGCGGCGGATCATTTATGTGTAATAAATCCTATTGCAAAGGATATCGGGTAACTTCCCGTATGATGAGTTCACCGGATTCTGGCTTGGAAAATCTGGGATTTCGCTGTGTTACCTCTAAATGACCTGACCGTCTACGATAAAACGATGGTTTCTGGAAAGCGCTGTCCGCAGGGAAGAGAAGATTAGTCGGCCATCCTCCCTTTGATGTAACAAATAAAAGTATGTACCCCTGTGGATTTTATTTACTAATGATTTGCCGGTTGGAAGGTTTTCCGGATAGCTTCAAAGACTTGGTCAGATCAACCCGAAAAACCATTCTTAGACTTATATGAACTAAAAAGAATATTTAGACCTGATCTGTGAATAATTACGCTCCTTTTATTCCTTTATCCCATTAAAAAAAACGCATGAAAACACTGATTAGTACCCTGCTTATCCTGATATTGTCGGGCATGTTTTTTAGTTGCAACAACAGCCGCAAAAAGCACAACGGCCAAAGCAATGAAGACAGTTCTGTTACAGCAACTTTGCCAAAGCCTGATCACATTATCGTTGTCATCGAAGAAAATCACGGCTATGATCAGATTATTCATTCTTCCATGGCTCCTTACATCAATAAACTGGCACAGGGAGGCGCCTTGTTTACCAACTCGCATGGAATCACCCATCCCAGCCAGCCCAACTATATTGCCCTTTTTTCCGGCGAGCTGCAGGGCGTAAAAGGAGACGAATGCCTGGCCGAGGCTGACAACACCCCCTATACTACCCCCAACATGGGCGCCGCACTGATGGCCAAAGGGCTGACTTTTGGCGGCTACGCACAGACGTTGCCAGCGGATACTTTTGTGGATTGTTACTATGGCAAAAGCAAACTCAACGGCGGGTCATTATACGGTCGTAAACACTGCCCCTGGGTGAACTGGATCGGAGGCGGAAAAAATCAATTGCCCGTAAGCGTTAATCATCCTATGAGCGAGTTCCCGGAGGACTTCGACAAGTTACCTACCGTTGCCTACGTTATTCCTGATATGGATCATGACATGCACAACGACCCTTCGGATTCTACCATGATCACCAGAGCTGACACCTGGCTGAAAGAAAACGTTGGCCCCTATATCGACTGGGCGAAAACACACAACAGCTTGTTTATCCTTACTTTTGACGAAGACGATTTCACCCCTAAAAACAGGATTCCGACTATCTTTGTAGGTGAGATGGTTAAGCCTGGTCAGTATACTGGTTCGATTAACCACTACAACGTCCTGCGCACCATAGAAGACATGTATGACCTCGCCCGTTCAGGGGAGGCAGCCGAAGGGCCGATCACACAGGTCTGGAAGTAATTCTATTTTTCAGGCCTTATCCTGGCCACGATCGGAAAGTGATCCGAATACGACTTGTGGATAATATAAAAATCCGTTACTTGAAACGACGGAGCGACAAAGATATAATCGATGCGCAAAGTGGGGGATATGTTAGAATAGGTTCTGCCAATACCGGATCCCTTTTCAAGGAAAGCGTCCTTTAAATCTGCCCTTACCGTGAAATAGGTGTAGGAATTAGGCGGATCATTAAAATCGCCGCAAACAATAACCGGATAAGGGCTTTCTTGAATCACCTGATGCAATACTTCTGCCTGCGCTCCGCGTTTGACAAAAGCTTTTTGCAGCTTATAGGCAATTTTTTTGGAGGCGGCCAGGCTGCTGTCCTGTTGCTGCTTTATCTTTTCGATGTTTTGGATATCCTCCTGAGATAGATAAATGGATTGTAGATGGGCAGTGAAGACCCGGAAGGTGTCTTCCGCTTTCTGGATGTCCGCGTAAATCGCCACCTCTTTACTGCTGTTTTTCATTAAATCAATCTTCTCGGCACGGACGATCGGGTACCTGGAAAACACAATAACACCCGAATGGTTATTTTCAACATTCTGATCACTGCTGAAATACCGGTAGGGCAAATCTAATTTTTCCGAAAGAACGGCCTTGTTGTCATAATCATGAGGGTTTTCTGAGGTGTAAAACTCCTGAAGACAAAGAATATCAGGATGCTGCGCTGCGATAAGTTCAATTATTCGGTTTCGAAGACGGGCGTTGGCCACTTCGGTACTGTCGAAATTTTTAAAGTAACGGACATTGTAACTCATCACGGTCATACCGCCGGATTCCGTATTTTCATTCGTGGTATCAAAAAAATTAAAAGCAAAAAATACGGAGATAAACTTCCAGCAAATAACGATGGTTCCTATCCCGAAAAAGGAATATTGAAAGTGAAAGATCAACCAGAAAACAATAAACCCTACCACCACAAGAAACATAAAAGGGAATGCCAGTCCTAACAATCCCAATGGCCAATGGTCACCGGGAGAAAGACCGGGGACCGCATAACAGGTAAATATAAATATCACCAAAATGAAGATATTTATACCCAAAAGCAACCTTCTTATTAATTTCTTTAATGCCTTCAAAATCGTTGCAGTTGGCCTTTTCTATTTTTCATGGCTTGCCTTGATCAGTATTTCTTTTTCTTCCGCTGTTAGCGACTGGATACCGTTGCTGTTAATTTTATCCAATAGCTCATCGATTTTATTCTCCGTGACCGGCCCCACCCGCTTATATGGTTTATGATGTCCGCTGCCTTTGCCCGACTGGTCTCCGGGAACATAAATCTCATCCTTAGGCTCGAAAAGATGTGAAAGTTTATAAACAAGCGTATTGAGAAAGCCGCCCGGATCGTATCCTTTTTTAATTCTATAGCCGCAATATCCTCCTAATAACAACCCGCCCGCGTTGGCTGCCAGGTAACCATAAAGTACGCTTCCCTCCTTTCCCAAAAAGCAGAGAGCCAGGTAAACAAGTGTGATAATGTATAACGGAATACCTCCGGCCAGCATAGGGAACACCCTGAATTTGGGAACCAGCATTGTAGTACAAACAACGATCGCCATCACGCTGGCAGAGGCACCAATATTAACCGAAGTAGCCATTGTTTGCACATCTTTCAAAACAGGAATAAATGAAAAGGCCAGAACAAAAAACACGGCTCCTGCCAATCCCCCCAGGATATACAAAGGAATAATAATACGTGAACCATATAAGCCCTGTATCAATTCTCCATACCCCCACAGCCATACCATACAACTCAACAACAACCAGAAATCCGTGTGCACAAACATGTAGGTAAGAAGGGTCCAGGGGTGTGTCAGCAATTTCACAGGATCGGCTGGCAGCAGCGCCCAGGGAATTACTTGGGAAGCAAAGGCGTCTTCAGGTGCCTGCGTGATCACGTAGACCATTTTCACGAAAAACAGTGCGGCAAAAATGACCAGATTGATCAACACCAGACGAATGACAATATTCTCTTTATCTCCCAGAGAGAATTTCCTTAACGGGCGATATTGTTCGGCAAGTGCTCCCATGTCGTTATTCCATGCTTCAAATTAGAACCATAAATTTAACAAAAAAAATAGATTTCAGTTTAATCGGTTAATATCGATGCGGGCCGATTCCTTTTCTTTGCCATATTTTCATTAAAATGTAACCAAAAAGCGCTCCGCCCAGGTGCGCGAAATGCGCTACATTATCTCCTGGATTTCGTTGAAAGCCCATATACAGCTCAATAGCGATGTAGCCGACAACAAACCATTTCGCTTTTATGGGCACAAAGAAATAAAGATAAATCAGGCTATTGGGAAACATCACCCCGAAGGCGACTAACAACCCAAAGATCGCCCCCGATGCTCCCAGCACCGGCTCGTATAGAAACCTGGCAATTTGGATATTTGTATGTTGTACCACAAAAGGATTGATTCCAACCGCATAACCAAAGACATCACTGCCCGGAAGCTGATGAAATTCGATGGTCTGAGCAGCCAGGAAGCAAAAAGCGGCTCCGATGCCACAGATCATATAAAAAATCAAAAAGCGTTTCGGCCCCCATACATTCTCTAATACCGCACCAAACATCCATAAGGCAAACATGTTAAAGAAAATATGGCCGAACCCGCCATGCATAAACATACTCGTTACGATCTGAAAAGGCTGAAACAGGTCAGACTGCCAGTAGTGCAAAGCAAAAATCTCTTCGAGCGGATAATTAAAAACACTGCTGCTTACCAGCTGCCCGATAAAGACCAAGACATTGATAATCAACAGATTTTTAACTACTGTGGGCAATATGCTGTAACCACGCGGTTGAAATTGGGTCATAAGTTTTAGTTGTTGATGATATGGTGAATAGTTTGTTATTAAATTAATTTCAATAGTACCCGCTGTACCAGGCGAAAAAAGCCGGCCCAGCTGCTTATTATCGCTTTCGCTCCAGCAATACGACATTCTCTATGTGATGCGTATGCGGAAAAAGATCTATCGGTTGTACGGCTTTTACCAGATATTTCTCCGATAAAGCCACAAGATCCCTTGCCTGTGTGGCCGGATTGCAGCTCACATAGACGATGCTGGGGGCGGCGATTTCCATCAATTTTTCAACCAGCTTGCTATGCATGCCTGCACGGGGAGGATCGGTAATGACCACATCCGGTCTGCCGTTTTGATCGAAAAAGGCGTCGTTGCACACCTCAAGGACGTCCCCTTCATAAAAAGTGGCATTCTCAATGCCATTCATAGCTGCATTTTCCTTCGCATGCCGGACGGCCTCCCCAATAAGTTCCACCCCTACAATGCTTTTTGCGACGTCTGACAGGTAAATGCCGATACTCCCGGTGCCACAATACAAATCATACACTACCTCCTGGGTTGTTAATCCGGCGAATTTCTTTACTACTTCATACAACACCTCAGCCTGTCGGGTATTGGTCTGAAAAAA
>CAYXRN010000140.1:7275-8372 GCA_964467635.1 uncultured Chitinophagaceae bacterium
AAAAAGATTTGGGGCCGATGCGAAAGGTATATTTCCCCAATTTTTCCCTGATGTAACCCGGCCCCGCATACACGATGGGAGTCAGGTCCTGGATACTGTCGTTTTTCTTGTCATTAATCGTATAAAGCAAGGTAGTAAGCTGTGGGAAAGCATTTCTCAGATGATCCAGGATCTTTTCCAGTTGTTCGGACTCATGATGTACACAAAGATTCACCATCACCTCTCCGAGGGTAGAGGTGCGGATGATCAGGTTCCGCAACCAGCCGGTATGCGCCCGCAGGTCATAAAACGCATAATCATGTTCTAATGCGAAACGCCGGACTTCGTTTCTTATCGCATTGGAAGGCTCCTCCTGGAGGTAACAGGTCTCAATGTCCAGTATTTTGTCAAACATCTTTGGAATATGAAACCCCAAGGCGTTTCTTTGTTCCCATCCATTTGATGCAATCTCTTCCGCCGTCAGATAAGCCTTATTGCTAAAAGTAAATTCCAGCTTGTTGCGATAGTTTCGTGTTTCCGCCGCACCAAGGATATCATTTATTTCAGGCAGGTCAAGTTTGCCGATATGGATTAAAGTATCTTCTACCTGCTGCTGTTTATAGTACAGTTGTTTTTCATAAGGCAACATCTGCCATTTGCACCCCCCGCACCAGTCAAAATGCGGACAAAAAGGTGTCACGCGCTGAGGCGAATAGGACTGAAAAGCCGTTACTTTTCCCGCCGCCCAGTCTTTTTTATTCTTAAATAGCCGAACATCCACCACATCTCCCGGAACCGCCCCGCCTTCGATAAATACCACTTTCCCATCTATATGGGAGAGGGATTTGCCTTCCGCTGCATAATCAGTGACAGGAAGCATTTCGAGTACAATTTTTTTACGTTTCCGGCTCATGTCGCAAAGGTAAGGTTTCGTATTCATTCTGTTGAAAATAGCGTACAGAATCCGAAAAATTAAAACAATTGCCACAAAAATTTCAGAATGTCAGCGGTATTTAGGATTTTTGAGGCCAAATTGACATGAAGAAGTGCCTGTTATTACCCTGACATCAGATATTGGATTAGAAGATTATTTAGTTGGCGCCATCAAAGGTATGCTA
>CAYXRN010000141.1:0-8361 GCA_964467635.1 uncultured Chitinophagaceae bacterium
CATGTGGCTATCGATCGATCCGTCTTTTTCCCTGTAGCCTGTTGCAGCGAGTTTCGTAAATTTGCTGTATGAAATTCCAAATAGGAGATACGGTTCGCTTACAGCATTCTGGAGAGGAAGGAATAATAGTGGAGATACTGGGAGAGGGATTGGTAAGAGTAGAAGTAGAAGGAATGGATTTCCCGGTTTTTGAAGACCAGCTGGAATTTCCCTATTTTGAACGGTTTGTTGAAATGCGGAAGACCAGAAAGCGGGATAAAGGGAAGATAGAGGGGGCTGCTATTCCAACTGAGAAAAAGGAAAAACGCGAAAGGAAGGCATCCGGCATGTTTTTATCCATTTTGCCTGTTTATGACCAGGTAGAAGAATTGAAGGTCAATCACCTGAAGCTTTATCTGATCAATGAAACGGATTATTCCTACACCTTTGATTGTAAGGAATATATGAAAGACTGTTTAGCTTTTGAAGTCAAGAGCCAGGTAATGCCTTTTAACCAGTTTTATTTGAAGGACTTTCCTTTTGATTGTTTAAATGACCGCCCGCGCCTTGAATTTATCTTTATCCCGGATGATGCAACAGCAGATATGCTGCCTTCCTATACCTTTGTATTGAAGCTGAAACCCCGACAGGTAATTAAGAAAATAGCCGACCTGAATCATGGTCAACAAGCGATGTTCAGTTATACTTTATTTGAAGAATACCCCCTTAAAACCAAAACGAACGATGCGTATTGGGACCTGCCCGCCGCGCCCGCATCCGTTTCGTTTTATCGGCCGGGAGCCGCTTCCGCAGGTTCAGGACTTCCTTATGAACTTGACCTTCATATTGAAAAGTTAACAGACGATTACAGGGGGATGACTCCAACAGATATGCTGTTATTGCAAATTTCAACGCTGCAGCACGCCCTGACCAGGGCCATCGCCCATCGGCAATACTCCATGGTAGTCATTCACGGTATCGGGAAAGGGGTGTTAAAAAAGGAAGTACATGCCATCTTACAGCAGACACCGGAAGTGAAGCGTTTTGTAAACCAATTTGATTTCAGATACGGTTTTGGCGCGACTGAAATTTTTTTTGAATATCATAGATGACAGCAACAGAAATAGCAAAAAAACAATTATCCGGCCTTAAGCTGGTGGGAGCATATCTTAGACTGATACGCTATCCCAACCTGATTTTTATTTTCATAACCCAATACTTGCTGCAGTACGGAGTCGTTGTGCCGGTGTTTCACCAATATGGCATTCGCCCCACGTTAGGTCCCGGATGGTTCTTTCTGCTTTCTTTGTCAACAGTAATGATAGCGGCTGCAGGTAATATAATCAATGATTATTTTGACATTAATATTGATCTTGTCAATAAGCCGGAGAAGGTTATTATTGACCGTTTGATAAGCCGACGATGGGCGATTGCCTGGCATTCTATTTTGAATGTATCGGGGGTGGCCATTGGCTTCTTAGTCGCCTGGAAGATTGGCTATCCCATGATCGGGTTTACCCAGCTTTGTTGTTCTGGCTTGCTGTGGTTTTACTCTACGGCTTACAAGCGACAGTTGATTATCGGTAATGTGGTTATTTCTTTATTAACGGCCCTTGCAGTGCTGATTATAGGGTTTTATGAACCGCAACTTTATCGCGAAATTACATTCCTCAACGCGCCTGCCGTCTACAGGTTGTTGCGTATTATTTTACTGTATGGCGCCTTTGCGTTTTTAATATCCATGATCAGGGAACTGGTGAAGGACCTGGAAGATGTGGAGGGGGATGATCGGCTGGGATGCCGCACGCTGCCTATTGTTTATGGTATAAATGCGGCCAAGGACATTACATTTGTTTTTACCGGATTGTTGATTGCATTGATTTTGTTTGTACAATATCAAATGATCATGCTCCACTGGTATCTTAGCACGGTTTACCTTTTATTGGCGGTACAGGCTCCCTTGATCTTGATGTGTGGTAAATTAAAAAAAGCGGCCAAGCCGGGAGCCTATCATAAAATAAGCGGTATGGTCAAGTGGATTATGTTGGCGGGAATTTTGAGTATGTTATTTTTTTTAAATTAAAAGAATGTTTGAGAATTTAAAGCTTGTCTTAGCCTCCGGCTCTCCCAGACGAAAACAGTTGCTGGAGCAGGCCGAAGTGCCGTTCGTTGTTCGCAAAGCCGAAGTAGTAGAGTACTTTCCCGAAAGCCTTCCACCGGAAGAAGTACCTGTTTTTCTAGCTGCCAGGAAAGCGGACGCTGCCCTAAAGCAGGGAAAACCGGAGGAATTAATCCTCGCTGCGGATACCGTTGTTGTTTTGGGAGATACGATAATGGGCAAACCGGCTGATCCGGCGGATGCCGTCAAAATGCTTACGGCTTTATCAGGCAGGTCGCATGCCGTGATCACAGGAATTTGTCTTCGGAGGGGTGCTTCCCAACGAACTTTTTCAGCCTCTACAAAAGTGCACTTCAAAAAGCTTTCCCCTCAACAGATCACTCACTATGTAGACCATTACAAGCCCATGGATAAGGCTGGTGCTTATGCGATTCAGGAGTGGATTGGACTGACGGGTGTAGAAGGTATTGAGGGTGATTATTTTAATGTGGTGGGATTGCCGGTGTCTAAAGTCTTGGAAGAGCTCACACACCTGAGCCGGGAAATAAGAGACTGCGATAACTTGTGACATGCGAGAGGAGATCTCTTGTGACAACGAAGAAGCCATACGCTTCGGGCTCCGCTTTTTTCAAGCCGCTGTTAAGACATCGCATGATCTGCGCCCCGGCCCGTACAAAGCGCCTTTTAAGGGGCGGTCTTTGATATTGTTTTTAGATCAGGCTCCTTTTTCAATACCTCCAATGCCTTTTCGATGCCTTTATCTTCTTGGTTGATCAGCATATAATAACCATTCTCCTGCCAGATTTCACGTGCGATAAAAGCCTTGATTTGCAATTTGACCAATTTCTTCTCACTGTTATTGATGTGATCTATGTTTTTCGTTGATTCGGGTGCAAATTTCTTTATGGCCTTTAAGATAGTGTCGGGGAGGACCCGGGTTTTCTGCAATTCCGTTGCACTTTTTATACCGCTGAATAGTTCAGGATGTTGATTGTGATACTGATAAGCGAAACGGAAAAGCAGGTGTTGGTTGTATAAAGCGATCAGATCACCAGAAAGCCTGGTGGTGTCTATTGGCACGAAGGCATCCGGCATAATTCCGTCGCCGGCATGTACTTTCCGATGTTCCTTTTTGGTATAATAAACCGTGGTGTCATTAAATTGAATGCTGTCTTTATGAAGAAGCTCTCCATGTTCGAACCGTTCGAACAAATCATGTTCATAAGCGCTCATCCTGTGTTTATAAGGACGTTGTATCAGCCTGCCGGAGGGAAGGTAGTAACGGGCGACAGTAAGGCGTAACGCCGCACCATTGGTGAGGCGGTACTGTTCTTGTACCAGTCCCTTCCCATAGGTTTGCCGGCCGATAATGTAACCCCTGTCCCAATCTTGAATGGCACCGGCAAGAATTTCACTGGCGGAAGCGGAATAGCCGTTTACCAATATGGCGAGTGGAATGTCTTCAAATTCTCCTGCTTTCCCACAGGTAAACTCTTTTTTAGGGTAATTCCTACCATTGGCGGTGACCACTATTTTATGGCCACTTAGGAATTCATCAGCAATATTTACTGCCGACTCCAGGTAGCCACCCGGATTATTGCGGAGGTCTAAAATGAATTTTTTTATCGGTTGCTGCTGTTTTAGTTTGACTATCGCGTCCATGAATTCGCTATAGGTATGCGCGGAAAAGCGGTTGATGCGCACATAGGCAATTCCCGGTCTGATCATATAAGCTGCATCGATGCTTTTTAAAGGGATAATCCCCCGCTTAAATTCCAACTTCAACAGGCTGTCCGCCCTGAGGACGGTTAAATGGACTTTTGAACGCACCGGACCACGCAACAGATTTTTTATCCGCTCCGGAGTAATATGCACACCGGCCACCAGCGAATCTCCGGCCCTGATGATCTGGTCACCGATAGCGATACCGGCCTTCTCAGCAGGTCCACCGGGCAGCACGCGGGTAACATTGATGGTGTCCTCGATAATAAAATAGGCGATGCCAATACCGTGAAAACTACCTTGCATTTCTTCTTTTACACCGGTAAGCTCGCGTGGGGGGATGTATACGGAATGCGGATCCAAGTGATGCAGAATTCCGTTAATAGCGTTAGATTTTAGCTGGTTTGTTTTTATGGAATCCACATATTTTAAATCAATAAGTTTAAAGATCTGGTGAAGCAGATTGTCTTTGTCGGAAGAAAAATAGGCCGTTTGGTAGCCTTCTTCATCCCGCAACTTGAAACCGAGAAAGATACCTAATATCAGCACCAGGGAGAAAAACAGAGGAGCAAAAACTTTTAATCTTTTACCGGAATCATTCATTAGTACTCGGGTTAACAGGAATTAAATATCTTTTTTAATGCTTTAAAGGCTATTTTTGCTTTTAAGGACAGCGCAAAAGTAAGATAAATCCTTTGCTCTGTTTTTTTTAACGGAAAGAAATCTTTCAGTAATGGATAAAGCGATATTGATTGCCGATAGCGGTTCTACCAAAACATCCTGGTGTCTTGTTCGGGGAAGTCGCCAAAGGCACCTAAAGACCCAGGGTATCAGCCCGTATTTTTTGAAAAAGGATCAGATTGTAACCTTATTGGAGGATGAATTACTCCCGCAGCTGGAAGGTTCCTCCCAGGACGTGCAGCAGCTGTATTTTTATGGGACCGGCCTTGGCGTTCCTGAACAGGCGCAGTTGATGAAGGAGGTGTTAACCCGTATTTTTCCTGAATCAAAGGTGACAGTAAATCACGACCTCACAGGGGCCGCACACGCGCTGTGCCAGCATAAGCAGGGGCTGGCCTGCATTTTAGGTACGGGCTCGGGTGCTTGTTGTTACGACGGACAAAAGATTGTAAAAAGCAGTCCCGGCTTGGGCTTTATACTTGGTGACGAGGGCAGCGGGGCCTATCTGGGGAAAATGCTCGTGCAGCGTTATTTGTATAAGACCCTGGACAGGGAGCTTATGGATGCTTTTGAAAAAAAATACCGGCTGTCTAAAGCTGAAATCCTTAAAAAGGTTTATCAAGAGCCTTTTCCCAACCGTTATCTGGCCTCTTTTGCACGATTTTTGGGTGAAAACCGTGGAAATGATGCGGCCGAAGCCATTATTGAACGGGGAATCAAAGACTTTTTGCTCATCCATGTGAAAAGCTATGAAGAGTCTCAACGGCTGCCCGTTCATTTTGTGGGAGGGATAGCGGATGCTTTTCAGGATGTGGTTAGCCGTCTGGTGGTTCACCATGGTTTGCACCTGGGCCGTATTTTAAGCAGGCCTTTGGAAGGACTTGTTCAATACCACCTGGAGTAAAATATATTTAACCCTCCGGATTCAGAAACCTTTTTTAACTTTGTACCTTATTTACAACCGATCATACCCGTTGC
This sequence comes from uncultured Chitinophagaceae bacterium, assembly GCA_964467635.1. Lineage (GTDB taxonomy): Bacteria > Bacteroidota > Bacteroidia > Chitinophagales > Chitinophagaceae > FW021-bin31. The sequence goes on from CAYXRN010000141.1 coordinate 5,480, forward strand.
AAATGTTTAAAAAAGTAACCGAAGAACCTTCTCTCTACCGCCATCTCGACAAAATGAGTATTCATGAACTGCTGGTAAAGATCAATGAAGCTGATCGTACCGTACCGGATGCTGTTGCCAAAGCCATTCCTCAGATTGAGGCTCTGGTTGGTGCTGTCGTGGATAAAATGCTGGCCGGGGGCCGTTTGTTTTATATCGGTTCCGGCACAAGTGGGCGGCTGGGGGTGGTTGACGCGTCCGAATGTCCGCCTACTTTTGGCGTACCTTATGATTTGGTGATTGCTTTGATCTCCGGAGGGGATTCGGCTATCCGCAAAGCGGTAGAATTTGCGGAAGACAGTATGGAGCAAGGGTGGATTGATTTACAGCAATACGAGGTGAGCACAAAAGATGTAGTCATTGGTATTGCAGCTAGTGGCACCACGCCCTACGTGATTGGCGCCTTGCGGAAGTGCAGAGAAGAGGGGATCGTTACCGGCTCGATCACCTGTAACCCGGGAGCACCAGTCACGGACGAATCGGATTTTCCGGTGGAGGTGGTGGTAGGTCCCGAATTTATTACCGGAAGTACCCGCATGAAAAGTGGTACAGCGCAAAAGCTGATCCTCAATATGATCTCGACTTCTGTCATGATCCAATTGGGCAGGGTAGAAGACAACAGAATGGTCCATATGCAACTGAGCAATGAAAAACTGGTAGAACGGGGAGCTAAAATGGTTATGGAAGAATCCGGCATAACCGATCCAGAAAAGGCCAGGCAATTGTTGCTGGAATACGGAAGCGTAAAGAAAGCAATCGACCATTTTCTGACCTCTGAAAAAGCGTAGTCCCCCAATGGGCCAATTTCCTCGAAAGGCGTGTATACTATGCTGATTGTCGGGACTGTTTTAAGTAAATTATTTATTAAAAAAAAGTCAGATTTCTTTGGTAAAAATTATTCGATCTGCACACTTTATTAGTGAAGAATCGATAGTTCATGACCAAACCATCTTACAATAAGCCGGAAGATTTTGCTGCGGATGAGTCTTTTGTACGTTACTGTTTTCATCAAAACGAAGCGGACGTGCACCTTTGGGAAAGCTGGATCAGGGAGCATCCCGATCAGCAGGAAAATATTGAACAGGCTATTCATTTAATTGAATCGCTGGCAGTAAAGCCTTCCTACCACAGTAAGTTGAGGGAATGGAAAAAACTCAAAGACCAAACTGACGGACGAGTGGCTCATCGTTCTTCTGCCAAGGGTTCCCGCAGCAGATTTAAACGCGCGTGGCAGGTAGCAGCTGCGGTGGTTATTCTCCTGATAATTACCGGTATATTGGTCCGGCTATTGCCCATTAACCAGACTACACAACTTGTCTACCAAACAGGTTCGGGCGAAAGCAAACAAATCCTTCTTCCGGATCAGACCAGCGTATGGCTGAATGCCGACAGTAAATTAATTTATGCTAAAAATTTTAAACAATCCGTTAAAAGAATAGTTACATTAGAAGGAGAGGCATTTTTTGACGTACAGAAAGATCCAGGCCGACCCTTTATTATTCATACCAAGGCACTGGATATCGAAGTATTGGGAACAACCTTTAATGTACGTGCCTACCCCCGTTCTGCTACTACATCGACTACTTTAATCAGTGGTGCTATTCAGGTTCGCCTGACTGAGCAATCTGAAAAGGCCTTTCGCCTGAAACCTAAAGAGAAGTTTACCGTTATTGATAATAAACCTAATCAGGTTAAAAATGAAAACACATCTTCAAAGACAGATCAAAAGTTGCCGGAGGTCAGTTCCTTAAAGCCCATAATTCGGGTTTCTCACGTTACTACGGATCCGCTTTTGGAAGATGATCAGATCCTTGAAACGGCCTGGATGAACGGGAAACTGGCTTTTCGTAATGAAAATTTTGACGAGTTGGCCCTTCAGTTGAGCCATAAGTACGGTGTGCAGTTTCATTTCGAGATGGAGGCGTTGAAAAGTTATCAGTTTACAGGAATTTTTACAACAGAAACGCTGGAGGAAGCCATGCACGCACTTCAATTAACGTCGTCGTCACACCCTTTTTCTTATAAAATAGAAGGAAACAATGTATTCATATTACAAACGATCAATCCACATAAAAGTATAAGCCATTAAAAAAAGAATCTATGTAAAACACTGACAAAGACGAAAAAGCGGACATGCCCCACATGCCCGCTCAAAATGATCTCCCAAAAAGGGACGAAAAGCCTTACGTGTACTGAAGATACCAACGGCAAGGCCATCCAATCATCTTAAAATGCAAAAATATGAAAAATTCTTTATGTCTGCGTTTGCTGCTGCGGATCTGTCAGCCAGCCCCGGATATAGCTTATCTGTCTTCTGCTTCACGGAGGCGAATATTTAAAATCCTGCTATGTATGAAGTTTACACTGATCTTTTTGACCCTCTTCGTAGTACAGGGTTATGGTAATGCTTTCTCGCAAGACACCAGAGTCTCCCTGAACATGAAAAACGCAAAATTCAGTAGGGTATTGTCTAAAATTGAGAAAGAAACCGATTACCGCTTTCTATATAATGTGAATGAGATTGTTGGCGTAGAAAAGGTTGACGCCCAGTTTGACGAAAAGCCACTAAAAGAGGTGTTGGATTATCTGACAAAGCGTTCCGGCTTGTCCTATACACTGTTGTCTGATAAACTGGTAGTTATCGCCCCTTTGGTGAAGAATTTGATTATTCAGGAGATCACAGGAACGGTTACTGATAGTGCAGGTAATCCGTTGGCAGGTGTTACCATTCAAGTCAAAGGTACAACAGTAGGAACTGTTACCGATGGATCCGGTAGATTTTCGTTGCAAGTTCCTGAGACGGGTGTATTGGTTGTATCTTCTTTGGGATACCAGACCAAAGA
>CAYXRN010000142.1:0-8296 GCA_964467635.1 uncultured Chitinophagaceae bacterium
TACATGAAATGACCAAGGATTAAAACACCCGCCGATCACTTGCCGCGCGTTCCCGTATCGCAACTCATAAAAAAATAATCCGTATTCCGTCCAGTGGACGCTTATTAAAAAAAACATATCGGCTCAAGTGGCTCCGGTTGACCCGAAACGACAGGACGGTGTGTATATTTGACACTTCAAAAAAAACGCCGGCCAAAGTTCATCTTAAACAGGATATATTTTCAGGGTACTTATCAATGAAACCAATTAAACGAAACACCGGTTACGGTATTTTTTCGCCCCGCTTATATCGCCTCCATTTTTATAAGTGTATGAAAAACAAATATTTCCGCATCAACCGATTCAGCTACTAAAACGCCAGTACATCCTTCCGCCTTAAAGTGCTGAGCGGAAAATACCAATTGAAATCTTATCATAAACACCGCTGTGATCAAGGCAGTGGTCCTGCCGGCGAGACGCTTGTCCAGACTGGCTCCGCGCTTCATCCTTTTTTTTAAGGGGTAGCCTACGCACGCAAAAAAAGCACATCAACGCTAAGCTTAGGTGAGCCATTTTGGATTTCTATCAATCGCGTCTTTTAAGATCTTTTCCAATCACATAAAGGATTATTGGACAAGCCCGCAAAAAAAATGCGCAACCGTTTGAATCAGTACTTCACGAATTTTTTCTAACAAATATTTTTCATTTCGTTTTAAAATGATTTACCTTAGTGGTGGTCATTACCCAAATTCTTGATGCGTTGTCCGAAGCGTGTCGAAGCTACGACAAGCGCAAGTTATCTCTATATCAAGGTCTGAGAAGTCCAACCTATTAACCTTATTATTTAATAAAACAACAGACTATGGCGAGTCATTACATGCTATTTTTAACGAATAGATCGTTCAAGCATTTTCTTCAGGCGGCGGTATTGTTTTGCCTTGCGCTTGCGCTGAATTATCAAAACGTTGCGGCCCGTAACTTTAGTAAGCGATCCAGTACTAATGTTTTCGTTTTAAAGCCCGGTTGGTCTTATTCCCACAACTTCGCGTCGAATCTCGCAGCTATTGTCATTGAAGGTGTTGTAAAAGACGAAACGGGCGCTCCCTTACCGGGGGTAACGATTAGAGTTGTTGGCGTCGAAGGCAAGGGTACCGTTACTGACGCCCAGGGGAGGTTTAAAATTACCCTGGCGGACCCGAATGCCAAACTATCCTTCAGCTTTATCGGATTCGAGAAAGCAACCGTAGCTTTAAACGGGAAAACACAAATCAATGTAGTGCTCCACCCCTCTCATGCTTCTTTGCAGGAGGCCGTTGTAATCGGCTATCAGACGCAAACGGTCAGAAATACTACCGCTGCTGTAACGACTATCTCCGGAGAAGAGATTGAAAATCTTCCGGCGCCGAGTTTCGCCAATCTAATCCAGGGAAGGGCGCCGGGCGTGAACATTCAGAACTATACCGGCGAGCCGGGCGTGAGGAATTCTTTTGTCATTCGGGGCAATTCGCGCTTTGACCAGAACATGGATGAAGCTCATCTACTAAGCTCTCCGTTATTTATTATTGACGGGGTGCCAACTAACCTGGATGACATTTCTACTTTCAGTAATACGAATACCAGCTTTCTGGCGGGAATTAACCCCAATAACATTGAAAGTATTCAGGTTTTAAAAGATGCCGCCGCCACAGCAGCGTGGGGGTCGAGAGGCGCCAATGGCGTAGTGATTATCAAGACCAAAAGGGGCAAGCTCGGGAAACCTCAATTTGACCTTAACTTCTACACGGGGATCAGTCAAAAACCGGAACTGTTAACAACCGTGGTTGGCGCGGAGGAAAGAAGACAAAAAATAAACCTGCTATACGGCTATGAAGGCTACAACGGCCTTAGAGCGCTGCCACAAATTCTGACGGACAGCCTGAATCCCGCTTTTAATAACGCGACCGACTGGCAGAACCTGTTCTATCAAAGAGGCGTCATAAGGAACGCTGACCTGTCGATGAGCGCAGGAACCAATATTATGAATTATCGCCTCAGTTTAAATTATTATAATGAAGACGGCGTCATCAAGTCCTATGGGTTTCAACGTTACGGGCTAAGAGGTAACTTTACCTTTTACTTCAGTCCGAAGTTGGAAATGCGCGCCAATTTCAGGCTATCCAGGGTGGACCGCAAACGCGGACTAGCCTATTATCCGACAGATAATGTAACGCCGATCGACGGGGCGAAGCAAGCGGCCTCCTTTTTTAAGCTGACACACGAAGACTCGCTTAACTATCTGGCCCAATACAATCAACTGCATGATAAAAACCAGGATAACTATATCACGGGCTACGTGTCGTTAAAATACAGCGTCTTGCCTTCCTGGCTGGATTACACGGCGACCGGATCCATCAACACGACGATTTCGCAGAGAGACTATTTCCAGCCGTCCACGTTAACCGGGTATAATTACGCGGAAGCGACCAAGACTAACAATAACAGTTACATATGGCGGCAATCCTTTGATTTTCACCATGTCTTTAATAAAGTCCATCGGTTAAACTTTACAGCCACCCAAAGCTTTCAACGCATTGAAGCAGAGAAGTCTTATTTAGAAGGGTATAATACCCCAAGTGATAATATTCAAGTCGTTTCAGGAGTGGCCCAGAAAGACTTGTCGGGTTACTCTGACTATAAAGCGTCTTCACTGCTATCCTGGGTTGGCCAACTCATGTACCAGTATAACGACAAATACATATTAAACGCGACGTGGAGAGCCGACGCCTCCTCCCGGTTTGGCAAGGACTCCAAGTGGGGTTATTTCCCTTCCGTGTCAGTAGCATGGCTCGTGTCGGACGAAAACTTCATGAAGCCCCTGAGTGGCTGGTTGAATTTCTTTAAGTTACGGGCCAGCTACGGCAAATCAGGACATCAACCCCGGGATTTTTACGCGCCGTTTAACAATTACAATTTCAACCAGGGGTATTATAACGGGGTGGCCATGGTCACACCGAGTTATACGAACGGGGTTACAAAAGACAGCCTCACCTGGTCGAGTTCCTACCAGTGGGACATTGGTTTTGACGCATTCCTTTTTGACAATAACCGCATTAACCTAACGGTAGACTTCTACAGGAAAACCAATAAAAACAACTTCTATGATTTTCCGTTGCCGTTTTATACCGGCTTTACTTCCTTAACTTACAATGCCGATGTAAATGTGATGAATCAGGGACTGGAGATAAACCTGACTACGCGCAACCTGCCGGAATCCAGCCCGTTACAATGGCGCACCAATTTCAATGTCTCCTTCAACAAAAACCAGATTACCAAGCTGCCCTATGGGGGCAAAGACATTTACGGCAGCTCCGGTGGCGTAGCCTATATATTTACGGTTGGAAGGCCTACCTACGTCTGGAGTCAAATGCTGTACAGGGGCGTTTATAATAACAAGAGTCAAATACCATTTAATCCCTATACCGGCAATCCCATTACTTATTTTAAGGGAGGCATTCCGGTCGAACCGGGTTATCCCATCTGGCTTGACATCAACCACGACTATGATGTCTGGGGCGACGAGGACCGGGGAGACCCAAGAGGCGACAGGGTCGCGGTAGGCAATCCGTTACCCCGCGTTACCGGGGGCTTTAACAACAGCCTATTCTGGAAAAACTGGTCTCTGAACATCTCCTGCACCTATACCCTAAAACGGGATATCATCAATACCTTCAGATCAACGCAGTTTAGTGCTGCCTTCGGGAACTACTATTCGGGAATCGACACCAAGAGCAGGCTGGTTGCTTTTGCCGATCTTCGTCTCCCTGACTTAAGCGACCTGAGTTACTGGACCCCTGACAAATCCGGTAAATCACCGGATGATCAAAATGCCACTTTCCCCAGTATCAATCCCTATGGCGATTATTTTTATCAGTACGGCACCTTCTCGACCATGTTCAATGAAGATGGCTCGTACTTCAGGATCAATAGTATTATGCTGAGCTATTCCCTTCCCAAAGGTATACTTGACAAATTCAATTTGAGAAACCTGAGAGTATACGGTGTTTTGGATAACGTTTATACCTTTCAATCAGCTTCGATACCCGATGCCGAGGCCGTAACACCCGTAGGGGTTTATAGCGGAAATCGCTATCCTCTGCCTCATAAAATGACGCTTGGCCTAACCCTTAACTTTTAATTCAAAACTATAAGCATATACTATGTTTACCATATCTAAAACGAACAGCAAGTGGTTCTTAGGCGTTTTCTTTATCTTCAGTATTACTTCCTGCAAAAAGCTCATTAACGAGACCCCGCACAACTCGACCTACGACGCAGCCTACTGGATATCGGAAGCCGCGGCGCAAAACGCCCTCGCGGGAGCATATGGCCAATTAAGAAATTCTCTGGCATCGCAGTCTACCTGGTTTATCTGGGGCGACTATGTAGCGGATGAATTCGATTTTGATCAATGGAACTATCAGGCCATGAAAGCCGAAAACGGCGCGGACTTCAGCTATACGCCTTACATCAACGACCTCCATGACTGGACGAGATTCTACAGGGTGACCAGTCAGTGCAATTTAATCCTTGAACGGGTGAAAGAAATGCCACTTTCACTGTTTGATAACAACGAGGAGGCAAAGAACAGTATCCTCGGCCAGGCCTTGTTTTTAAGAGCCTTTACCTATTTTGAAATAGTTCGGGTATGGGGGCAGCCTGTCATCTACAACAAAGTGATCAAGAATCCAAATACGGTACAGCCTTTGCCCCGCAGCCCTGATTCCGTAGCCCTGAACAACTGCATTTCCGACCTGCATAAAGCGGCCGAATATCTGTCCTGGAACTATGACGAAGCGTCGGCCAAGGCAGTTACCGCCAATAAAGGCGCTGTGTTTGCGCTGCTGGCCCATATTTACGCCTGGAGGCATGAATATGATAAAGTCGCAAAGTATTGCGACAGCATCATTAGCGCTCAACAATACGCGTTGGTAAGTGCCGATGACTTTCATACGCTGTGGGATGGACAGTCGCCCGAGAGCATCTTTGAATTGAATATGCGCTATAGTCCAACCAATAGTGAGGCAACCGCTATTTTTGATAATTTCCTGAGAGATCCGTACCTGCCCGGCGATGGAAGCAGCTGGATCGTACAAAAAGACTTTGTTTTAAGCCTCTATGATACCGCAAAGGATGTACGCTATAAACAATGTTTTGCCTTGATGAATACCGATCATGGCATTATGATAAAATATGACAACTTTGGCTGGAATGATATTGCGCACCACGACAGAGGACATTACATTAATAATAACCTGGTTATTTTCCGGCTTGGAGACATTATTCTTTTGGATGCCATTGCTAAGCTCAAGACATCGGACAAGGAAACGGCTATTCAACTGGTTAACAAAATCCGGGCAAGAGCCGGAGTGGACAATTATGACCCCGCAGCGGATGGAGATTTATTCGAATTTATCATCGATGAGCGGGCAAGGGAATTGTTTGGAGAAGGCTGGCGCTATTATGACCTATACCGGTCGGGGCTGCTTTCCCAAACGATTGACGCCTATACGCCGGAAAGGATAGCCGGCGGGGGGTATCTGTGGCCGATCGATTTGAGGAATCTGATAAAACAAGATCCCTTATTAACCCAAAATCCGTGGTGGGCTGGTCACTAACAATATATTTCTTCTAATTAGCTATAAAAATATAAACCATATTATGAAAAAGACGGTCTTACAAATAGCTGTACTGCTTACCGGTTTCGTTATCGCGATCAGCTCCTGTAAAAAGGACGACTACCTGATCGGGGGACACCTCCATAATGCAAAAGTCAATGTGTCTACCTATGATTATTTAAAAAATCATCCCTACCACCTGTTTGATACGTTAATAATGATTGTAGATAAGGCCGGCATGAAAAGCGTCCTTAACCAAAAGGATATTACTTTTTTTGCGCCTACCGACTTTTCAATAAACGCGTATCTTAACAAAAAGGCGCTGGAAGAACAGGCTATTGACCCCCACAGAAACTATACGCTCGACTCATTTTATAAATACGATCTTTCCAAATTTAAGGATTCAATAAAAGGGTATATCATCAACCAACCGCTTTCTTATAAAGACCTGACAGAAAAGGGGCAGGTTTATCAAACGGCAAAACCGGGCGATTCCGTAGTGATATCCTTCGAGCCTACCCATGACGTCGATTTGGGATACTATGGGGGCGTGAGCACTATTCCGCATATCATGTACTTTATCCATCTTATCGCTCCTTTAAGTGAGCCTTTCAATGCGGCAGATATTCCCGACGATGTAGGTATAAGGGTGCGATGTCAGACGACCGGCATTCAGACCACGACAGGTATGCTGGAGGTATTGAACAATGACCACACACTCTTCTTTCACCCCTAATAGCAGCTATTGACGCGCTGACTGAAACAAATGAATTCAAAATAAAAGACCTGATAAGATGAAGCTTAATAAAAAATCTAAATTTTTTGCAATAACGCTGGGCGCCTTACTCCTGTTTTCCTTCGGATGTAAGAAGGTCAAGGTAGGTCATCTGGATCCATACTTGTATTATCCGCAAAACCCGATGACAATTATTCAAGGCAGAACCTTTAAGAGCTTTGGCATCAATCCCAATGGATCTACCCGGCCAATGCATGTCGAACTATTGCATGTATACGACAAAAAATCCGGTGAAAACGTTGACGATATCTTTTTAAAAAAGTATCCGCTCACGATATGGACCAAGACTTTTAATCAAGATACCGACACTACATTAGCTCTTATCGAGAGCAAAAGGAAAGTCATTGAAGCTTATGCGGTTAATTTAGACTCTATAAGCGGCGCCGTTCTTGCCAATTTCAACACGATTCACTTACCCACGGGACATTATACCTTCGATGCTAAAGTAACGAATGTGTATGGAAGCAGGATTTATCCTAAACTAGGGGAGATTATCATAGACAGCGGCACTTATTATCAGAAAGATCCTGAACTGGGAACCCCTTATAACAAATTATATCAGGTGGGCAATGAGACTGTTTCCAAAATGGCTGAAGATCCCGTAGTCTCAATTAAATACGTTGCCGACACGCCTAATGTCATAGCTATTGCCATTGTCGATAAAAACGGAACGCCGTTTAATCCCCTTAAAGGAGAAATTGAAAAACGTCCTCAACCGGGGAACACCCCGGGTTATCTTCAGACCTTAGAAGACTACGCGTTTCGGCATTCTTATACCGATACCTCCATGTTGTTTTATTATCCTGTGGTTCCGTTCCCTATCCAATCACTGGGAAACGGGTTTAACATTTACTATCGCATTCCTACTGAATATGCACACGTAGCAGGCTTCCCTGACGATATGTACAGCCTAAATCCGAGATTCGTATGCAGATTCTGGGTTCCCGGCAAATATAAAGTGGTGATAAAATTGCCTGATGTAACACACAGATAGGCTGATCTTGTAAAGTGAAAGCCCCGTCCCTGCCTCCGTAAAAGCCTTATCTGCTGGCCCGGGCGGTTCCCGTCGGATCATCTTCCAAGTAGCGTTGAATATAAGGTGGAGTATTGAAATCATTTAAACGGAAACAATGTATGCTATTGAACACTGCCTGAAGGCGAAACAGTTAAAGGGGCTATTATCGCTATCCTTTTCTGTCTTTCTGTTGTCTTTTTTCGCGCAGCAAGCGCATGCGCAGCAATCTTGCCCTAAATGGGGCCCTTATGTAAAAGCGTTGCATACCCCGGGGGAGGCAAGATTAATGATGGCAGACGTCATGATACCGGCCAATGGAATGGCTCCCTATACCTACGCCTGTTCCATTCAGTTTAGGATCGGGAAAAGTGGTGGTTATTGCGGCATACAAAACACCAATGGAAGCCATGATGCGCGTCGTCCGCTGAATAACATTTTTTCTATCTGGGACTTCCCGAACAAAAAACAAATTGTATGTGTATATAAGGATCCGCTCGCTTTTGTAGGTGGTTTTGGGAACGAAGGGACTGGTTTACATGCTCATACGGATTTCGGATGGATACCCGGACACTGGTACACAAACGTCGTAAGGTGTTGGTCCACAGGCAGCAATCATACTTTTGTAGGGTACTGGATATTGGATAATGCTTCGGAGCAATGGCGTCATTATGTAACTTTTAGCATTCCTCAGACTGATGCCCGGCTACATGGCGACATGGCAAGTTTCCTTGAAAACTTCGCCGACCAGACAAAGAAAACACGTACGGCCTATTATAAATCGTATTGGGTGTTACGAACGGATGGAAAATGGGCACACCCCGATACTTTGTTCGCGCAGGCAGGGGAAGGCGC
>CAYXRN010000143.1:0-8248 GCA_964467635.1 uncultured Chitinophagaceae bacterium
ATATAGGTCTTTATCCGGGTCTGCTCAGGAAAATCAGGAAAATATTTTTCTCCAACTATATACTTCCGAATTTCCTTATACGTCATCTTATAGATGGTGTATTTGTCTTGCTGGTCTTCCGGAATATAAGAGTTATTCATTCTTTTATGATCAGGCAGTTGAGGAATATCACCCCCGTCGGGTTCGGACACATACAAGGGGTTCAATGTATTGTCGTGATTAAGAACGACTTTCCCGTCAGCGGTAACCTGCAAATCCATTTCCAGGGTATTGGCCCCTACTTCAATTCCTTTTTTCATAGCCGGGATGGTATTTTCCGGCATGAGACCACGTGCCCCCCGATGACCCGCCAGGTAAAAGACGGGAGCGTCCGCCACCGTTGCCTCGTCGGGCTTTTCAACTGAAGTACAGCTGACCATCAACAAGAAAAGCATCACCATGGAAAGGCCTTCAAATAGTACTCCTTTTTTAGTAAAAATCATATGATCGTGTTTTTTATTTCTGTATAGTAATTCCAATCGGGCTGCCCTGTAGCGCAACCCTATTTATGTCAACGTGCGGGCATAAAATTACGTCCCGTTTTCCATTGAGTCTATCAGCCAAAAACCATCACCGCAGCAGTGGTTCACTCATGCTCCCCTTTCTGTCACCCAGCATTAGAATGCCTTCCCTTCTCACTGCCACCACAGTTAACCCACGGCATAAAGGCTGCTTGAAACTGGTTCCTGCGGACCGATCTCAAGGGGCTAACCTCGCTTTTATCTCACACCACATGTCGTCAGCTTCAAAGAACGGTTCATTCATCCAGGACACTCAGTATCCCGGGTTTTGTTTTAGATGATGATTTATATCCATTGCCTTTTGGGGGATCGGCCATAAATAATCTCTATCGGGATTGAACATATTTGTATTCAGAATCTTAAACAATTCGTCGCCATTCGGATATACGACATTTTGCCATTTATCAATTGACGGTACTACAGCTTCGTACCAATGGTCCTTATCCCTTCTGCCATAAACCTTTCCGGGCAGGACATGCTCGGCATATTTCCAGCGCCTTATGTCAAACAAACGAAAACCTTCGTCGGCGAACTCCACGGTTCTTTCGTATCGAACGATCTTTCTCAGCTCGTCCTGGCTCATACCCAATGATACTTTGGGCATTTCAACACTAGGTCGATGCCGTACTTTGTTGATCGCGTCTATTACGCTTTGGTCAATCTGATTCAGTCCAATCTTAGCTTCAGCGTAAGTAAGCAGCACTTCGGCATACCTCATCAGAATGACATGCAGTTCTGAATTTGTCACATCAGGGAATTCCGCAGGATCCAGGTATTTATTCCATAAATAACCGGTGAAAGTAGCGTAGGCGTTCGTAACGGAAGAATTACCCACCCGGATCGTGTCGCCTCCTTCCACCTTTAAGGTGGTGGTACTATCCGGGTGTGTTTGAAAAAGATAATTATTGAACCATACGCCAGGCCTGATAATGGACTGATCCAGCCTGGGATCCCGGTTCTCAAACGGATGTGACGGATCATATTTGGCGGACACATCAATGGACTTTCCATCAATACATTGGTATAAATCAATCATCCTTTGCCTGGGTACCAGCACAGCATATCCCGGCGCATTTCGGGGACCCTCATACTGGGGAATACGGCTGACTTTTACACTTTTCAGGTAAGGCAGGGTAAATATTATTTCATTGCTTTCTTCGCCCGCCAGCTTAAACAACTGTTCATAGTTGGGATCAATGCTGTAAAGCTGCTCTTCGATAACCGCATTGGCGGCTTCCGAGGCGGTTTCGTAATCTCCCTCATTAAGCGCCAGCCTGGCTTTCAATGTTAAGGCCGCACCTTTGGTAGCCTTCCCCTTATTATCCCCATTCCAGGACTCCGGCAGGTTTTTGGCCGCGAAATCCAGATCAGCATATATGTTCTGAACAATTTCCTTTCTTGGCGTCTGTGGCAATTGCGCGCTATCTAAGGATAACATCTTAGGGACCCAGGGGACATTCCCGAATAACTCCACTAAGTAGAAATAATAAAAACTCCTTAAAAATTTCGCCTGGGCCTCGACCTGTATATAATAGGCGCTATCCACCTTGTCTTTAGCGCGGTGCATGTTTTGCAGGATATTATTACATTTGGCGATGCTCTGATACATGTGGGACCAGGTCTCAATAAAAACATCCGTCTCGGGGGTATAATTCCCCGATTGTATGGTCTGCATGTCATTGTAATCGCCTCTTATCCAGCAGATGTCTGTTGTTCCATCCAGCCACAGGTAAAAAGGAACGCCATTACCTTCCCACCACAGCCCGGTATAGGCTCCGTTTAAGGCCAGATCCAACTCTTTCTTATTGGAGAAAAAGTTTTCATTTGAAGGCGCATCAAGTGGATATTTGTTCAAAAAGTCCCCTCTGCAGGAAAATAGAACAAGCATACCGGCCAATAATATTAAATGATATAATTTCATAACAAATAAATTTAATTTTAGAATGCTAAATTCAATCCGAATATATAAGTGCTGGAAATAGGATATACCTTGGTATCTCCGCTATTCCGCTCAGGATCCCAGCCGGCAGGCATACGGTCTTTCGTCAATATATTCTCCCCGGAGACATATATCCGTAATCGATCAATAAAGGTATGCGACAGGACGGATTGCGGCAGAGAATAGCCAATTTGCAAGTTCTTTAACCTCACATAAGAGGCATTAAATACCCAGAAACTGGAGTTCTCAAAATTATTGTGATTGCTTCCCGCTATTAACCTGGGATACTTGGCGTCCAGATTATCAGGCGTCCAATAATCCAACTGCCAGGTCTGTATTTTTCCCGAATTATAAAACGCCCAAACGGCGTCCTTATACAGGAATATGCTTCTTTTACCAACACCCTGTATCAGGAAGCTGAGGTCGAAATTGTGGTATTCCGCAGAAAAGTTTAAGCCGAAGGTGAAACGAGGCAACTGACTGCCCAATGCCACCCTGTCTTTTTCATTGATAATATCATCTCCGTTGACATCCTTAAACATGATATCCCCCGGCGCATAATTGCCGAATTGTTTGGCGTGGTTTTCTATCTCTTTTTCATCTCGGAACAAACCAATGGCTTTGTATCCATATAGCTCGTTAATGGGATATCCTTCTTTTATAATGGAGTAGGTACTAATGTAAGGTCCCGTACCTCTTAAATCCACGACTTCGTTTTTCACGTCGGAAATGTTAAGACCAATATTATATTTCAACGCTTTACTCTGGTTTCTATAACGAACCGACAGATCCCAACCGGTATTTTTTACGACACCCGCGTTTTGATAGGGCGCAGCCAGCCCGACAATATACGGGATGGGAAGTTGGAGTATGATATCGGTCGTTTTTTTAGTATAGTAATCAAATGTGATGCCTAACCGGTTCCGGAATAAATCGATATCCACTCCGATATCTCTGGTAGCCGTAGACTCCCAGGTTATATTTCGATTGCTCATATTGGCCTGAGCGCCTCCATTGGCCGGTTGGTTGTTAAATATATAATTGACCCCAAGGTCAATTACAGAAGCAAAAGGGTATGTCCCCAGCAACTGATTATCCAATACGCCACCGCTGATTAGCTGATTCCCCAGTACGCCGTAAGAAGCGCGCAGCTTAAGGTTCGAAAGCCATGCTACATCCTTCAGAAAGTTTTCTTCCGAAACGCGCCATCCCGCGGAGAATGAAGGGAATACGCCGTACTTATTTCCTTCTGCAAAGCGGGAGGATCCGTCGATACGTAAATTGGCCTCGAACAGGTATTTACTTTTAAAATTATAATTTAACCGGCCAAACCAGGAACGCAAAGCCCAGGAAGACGCCGTACCTCCGTTTTCCCATTCAGAGATAGAGCCCGCGTCCAATTCCTGGTAATCAGGAAGCGGAAAGCCTTTTCGACTGGCGTCAAAAAAGTTTTCCATATAACTGATCTGTTCATATCCAAACAAGAGGTCTATATTATGGACTTCATTAAGGCTTTTCGAATACTTCAGTAAGAGCTGAAGCGTGGTTTCCAGCCTTCTTAAATCACTCTCAGATAACGCATCCTTAGTAGGCTTTGTATAAACGGGCACATCGGAGTCCGGCTCATAGGTATCTATAGACCTTGTGAATCCCTTCCCCCATTTATCTCTATACCTCGGGCTAAACTTAAATTCGATATCCGCCCCTTTAAAAGGTTGGTAATTTGCCTGGAGTGTTCCTCTCAGTGTTTCATAGTTATGTTGAATCCATCCTCCGATCTCTGCTATGGCCAGGGGGTTAGTTCCTGACCAGCCAACCCCATAATGACCATTAGACAACAAGGCAGGAAAGATAGGCGGTATCCTTTCTGTTTCACTAAGAATGGTGTTTGCCCGGGCAGGCGCGAAGGTAGGGGCGTGTCTTCCTGACAGATCAAATCGCAACTGCAGATTATCCAGTACATTCATCTGTGTATTCAGCCTGAAGGAATACCGTTGGGACCTGTATCTGGGAATTTGTCCTTTTTGGTCCTGATAAGACAGCGAACCTCTTACCTGGATAAATTTATTCCCTCCGGCAATAGACAGGTTTTGATGTTGTAAAAATCCCGAACCTGTATACACGATATCCTGCCAGTCCACATTGGGGTAATGGTCGGGGTCCGTTAAGTAGTTCTCTTTATATTCCTGTAAATACGCTTCGGAATATATCGGGTCCTTCCCTTCGTTCTCGTACGCCATGTTGAATGTTTTCATGTACGTATAGCCGTCTGCAAATTCGGGCAGATCTGTGAACCGCTGCCAACCAAAATACGCGTTGTAATTCACTCTGAGCTTCTCATTTGCCCCTCTTTTAGTGGTAACCAATATAACGCCGTTTGCCGCTCTGGATCCATAGATAGCCGCCGATGCCGCATCTTTCAAAACAGAGATACTTTCGATGTCATTGGGATCAATGCCATCCAGGTTCCCTTCTATCCCATCTATGAGAATCAAAGGGTCGGCATTTCCCAACGTTCCTATGCCCCTGACCTTTATATCACCGCCATCGCTGCCTGGCGCCCCTGATGTCTGGCGGACAGTCACTCCTGAAGCCATCCCTTCGAGGGCCGCCGATGCACGCATGACAGGTCTTTTTACCAGGTCGTCTCCATCGATGGAGGCGACGGAGCCTGTAAGGTTCACCTTTTTTTGGGTGCCGTAGCCAATGGCGACCACTTCATTTAATCCTACGGCCTTAGGACGCAAAACAATGGGGATAAAGTTTTTATCGGAAATGGGCACTTCCTTGTCCTGATAGCCTAAATAAGAGACTTGTAAACTGGAATCTTCCGCTTTGACGGTCAGTATAAAACTACCACTTGCGTCCGTCGTTTTCCCGTTGGTAGTGCCTGTGACCTTAACCGTCGCTCCTATGAGCGCGGTGCCATTTTCATCTTTGACGGTCCCTTTAATTTCTCTTTGCTGCGCGGTAGCTATCACGCTGCAATTCAATAGGATTATAAATGCACAAAAAATACGTTTCATAATAGTAAGTTAGTTTAATTCGTCCTGGGTTTTCTGATCTGTTTCACACCTGCTCAGGGCGGAGGGTGCAACCATTTAAACAAGGTAGTTACTGCTGCATGGTCAGATGGGAATTTAGTAAGGCCTCCATCATTGATGACGGCGGACTCCAACACTTTCAGTTGTTTTCCTTTATAATAGATATAATCCATACGGTCGTATTGATATTTTTCTTTGGGGCCATGGTCTACGGTTGACCAGGTGATGCCCGGATCGGATAGCGGATCCGGATGTTTTGCTCTGTAGGAATCTGTAAACCCGGACTTCATCACCCTTTCGCTTGCCGGCCAGGGAATGACGTAACCAAAGTGCTCTTCTTTGGTCCGCTCCGTCCAGTCCAGGTGCGATCCGCAATTGAAATCTCCGGCCAGGATAATGGGAACCGATATGTCTTTATTTGTTACGCTGTCAATCCCCTGCATAATGTGACGGATGTCATACCCTCTTGTACGTTTCTCTTCTGTAAGATAATCCGCCACTGTATTCCATTGGTGGCGCGGAAAGCCTTTGTGGTAATTTGGTAAATAATTTAGCCAGACCGCAAAAACATCCATTTGGCGCCCATCCGGCAAACCTATTCTGGCGCCTCCGCATTTAAATGAATGATATACCTGGTAAGTTCGTGTAATGGGATAACGACTTACAATGGACAGGTTATCGCTTATGAGATAAAAATAATACCCCAGCGCATCCGCTATCCGTTCAACTGAACCATAGGTTTCTACAAAAGTGTAAACGTCCGCCTGCGCTTCTTTCAATAACTTTATCAGACGAATCATACCGGTCTCTTTACCG
Organism: uncultured Chitinophagaceae bacterium; assembly: GCA_964467635.1. Classification (GTDB taxonomy): domain Bacteria; phylum Bacteroidota; class Bacteroidia; order Chitinophagales; family Chitinophagaceae; genus FW021-bin31. The sequence goes on from CAYXRN010000143.1 coordinate 6,360, forward strand.
GTTTCATTGGCTCCATGCCAGATATTGAACGTCATCACCTTTATCGTATTTCCGGTTTTATGACTATCCGGACCGGCGACTTGTCGACCTGTTACTTTCGTATAATATTTGTAAACCCGCTGTGCGGGCCATGCCCGGTCGAAAATGCTTACCGTACCAATTTGACCAAAAAAGGTATCCCATTCGGTATCATCGGTGGTCACTCCGTTATAGGTATGGAACAAATGCGGGTCCGCTATGCTGTTCCCGATCATGAGGGTGTCAACGGCAAAAGCATTCCGTACGCCCCAAGCATAATAGATGCCTTTTAGTTTTCCGTCATAATAAAATCGAAGGTTGTCGTTCGTCCCTTTAAAAGTTACCGTCAACAGATGCCAGCGGCCATCCCGGATGGTTTGTACGGGAGTAGGACGATAAACATACTTTTTTTTGCCTTGTTCTACGGAAAAAGCCCATGCGCCTGAAGATTGCTCCGAGAGCTTCCAGCCTGTATAGCCGGCCTTACTTTTTTCTAAGTCTGAAACAATTGTATAGGCCATTCGGGAACGCTGATCCGCCCTCACCCAGACCGAAATAGTAAAGTCCCTCCCCTGGTTAGCAATTACCGGAAACCTTAACGCTTTTCTTTCAGGATTGCTTTCCGTTAAATCCAACGCCCTTTGTCCATCAATACCCATTACCGTCTTTAACTCCGCGTTATTGCCGAAGCGGGACTGAAATACCGGCTGTTGTGAAAAACAACATTGGACTACAACAAGCCACGCCACTGTCATCCATATTTGCTTCATGGCATCAATCTTAATCTTTGATTAAACCGGCTTTATCAGGTGTTTGTACCATAAACTTGTTCCCTTTTCTAATCAGTCTGACCTCCCTTTTGAACAAGCCATACCCATAGGAAAACATTATCCATTTAATTTTCTCCTTATCCTCGCTGACCCTCAGGTCACTTAAATACTTCCCGGGCACCTGTGCCCTAAAACGGCTGCTGTGCGGGCCCGTTTCTATTGCCTCTATTTTATGGGAACGTCCGTCAGAAGTACTTAAATATATAGTTCCGGCCTCTTTTTTATGATTATCCATATTTAGCGGGGCTTGTAAGATGATATCTAAGGAATCACCCGGTTTGTATACTTTTAAAGTCCTATCGGTTCTCTGTCCTCTTAAAAGCAGTTTAGTATCGTAATAAGAGAGGTAGGCGAGGGAGACATTCCAGGCCGCGTTGAAAGCCACCCATCCTTCCGCGTGTGCAAACGCCTTGCTTTCCGGGTGGTAAGGATACATGGATGTGTTACAGGAAGAATTCAGCGTTCCCCGGCACGTTTCTAAACGGCCGCATAAATCGGAGGGATAAATCTTGGGCCATCCTTTTTCTAAATAAGGAAATCCCATTTTTGGGTAATTAGGAGCGGCCGCATTTAAGGGGTTTCTTCCGAATAAATTATCCAGGCTGGCATAGCCGATTTCTTTCAACCGCTTCTGTATATCCTGTTGTTTCACCTGGCTTGCCGCTGTTAAAGCACTGGCAGTAAAGCCCGCAAGGTTGCCCGGTTCATTATACTTCGGAATACTCCAGTTTTTAATGGTATCATACCTTCTGAAATCCCACATATTATCTGAACGACGAATCATTATCTTAGCCCATTCCTCCACCTTACGCTGTAAGCCTCTGGGGGCACGGTCGGGATATTTTTGTAAAAAATAAACCAGTCCAGGCATCGTTTTATGTTCGCTCATACGTTGCCCTTTAGTCGTTTGCGGATCATGCCAGTCAACTTCATCAATTACCCATTTAGCCTGGTTAAAGGCAGCATTAAAGAACGCTTCGGCATCGGAACGTCCTGTTCTTTTGGCGACCTCATACATCATTAAATTCGGCAGGGTAGAAT
>CAYXRN010000144.1:0-8235 GCA_964467635.1 uncultured Chitinophagaceae bacterium
CTCCTGTGACATCCGTTATAGATCCTTCCCCGTATTTAACCTCCAGATTTAGGGACCCTGGTATATCGCTGAGGTGAATATGTCCATAATGCAAGGTTACATTAACCGTCCCCGGCACCTGGTTTCCAGAAATATCGCCATATTTATTGACTACATTCAGCATGCCTAAGCTCTTCGGTAAATAGACTTTATAATCAATGCTGATGTTTTTGCGGGAACTCATGCCTCCTCCGAAAAACAAATTCCAGAAAGACGTGGAATTGCTGCCACTGCTGTAATCAGTCGTTAAAGAAACATTATTTCCGCTTTGGCTCTTTTCAATTCGTATGCCGCCGGCTATTCTTTTCGCATCTTCCTCATTATCCGCTTTCACTGCAATGGTAACCGTAGCGCTGATCACATTTTTATCCCAGCTGTAAAAGGTAATGTCTCCATATTTATTAGTCAGTTGAAAATGCGCGTTGTCATTTACAGTAAATGAAAAATTCAAAGTCCTTTTATAATTTGTGCTCTTTATATTTCCCGCCAGGGTTATCACCGGGATAATCAGGCAGGCCCCCACCAACAGATTCCTTATCTTTTTCATGACGTTATTTTTTTAAGGGTGATTTTCTTTGTTCTAAACGATCCTGAATTCGTTTTAACACCTCCAGCCGGGAACGGTAATATTCCACAAAAGCCGCCCTGACATGCGGATTATCCGGGTTTTCTGACAATGCTTTCCGCAGCCGTTCAAACTCCGCGTCTTCCTGGCCCAACATATTCCAAACAGCAGAGTCACCGGACAGGCCCTCGGGTTGTAAACGCTTAATCTGTGCAATCCGGGAGTCCATCTGTGCGGTATAATACGCTCTCGCATCCCGAAGGTCCGATGGAATACCCTGTGTCACGAGCTCTTTTTTCACCTGATAGGTGCGTATAAATGCCACAAAGGAAACAGCCAGAAAAAATACAGCCGCTACAGCCACCCACTTCCTGAAGGTACGGGAAAAATACAGCATCGGGCGTTTTTTCTCTGGTTTCTCATTCGTATTCCGAAGCGATTTCTCCAGTCTTCTCCATACGGCATCTTCCGGACCTTTTTCTTCAAAAGCATCCCTGTTGCTGCGTATATATTTTTCTAATTCATCCATAATCAACGCTTTAAATAATATTCATTTTACCGTTTCCCTTACTTTCTGCTTGGCCCGCATGTACTGTGTTTTTACGGTCGAAACAGAAATCTCCAGTTGTTCGGCGATCTCCTTATGAGACAAGCCATCAAATAAATACAGGCTAAGAACAATACGGTAACCATCAGGCAAAGTACTTATTGCACGCTTAATGCTGTCGACGGTATAGCTAAATTTCTTTTCATCAACGGGCTCTTCCTCTGTTACCTCTACCTCATCTGCTTCAATAAAATGGGGTGTTTTCCTTTTTATTTCATTCAGACATTTATTGATCACTATCCGTCTGATCCAGGCCCCAATGGTGGCTTCCCCCCTATAGCTTTTTATATTCTTAAACACCTGATAGAACGCCTCCTGCAACATATCCTCTGCATCCGGTACATTGTTCATAATCCGCAGGCAGATGTTGTACATGGCACCGGCATACCTTTCATATAAGCTGCGAGCCGCAACAGGGTCGCCACTTCTGCAGCGGGCAACCAGGGTGTCTGATGCCAGTGTATCGTTCTCCATACGTTTAATCTATATATAAAGACAATAAAAACGGAAAAGGTTGCATTGCATGAACAAAAATAGTCTACTTTATTCGTAAAACAGAGCGGACAGGGACAAGGCAGCAATCCCCGGTCCATTTGGGCTTTTCCCGGCAGAGCTTTGTGCTGCTATATCCCGCTTCCGAAAACCATAGCTCCGGATGTGTCCTCTTAAAAAAAAAGGAAATCCCCCCTTTTTGGAGGGACTTCCCTATCTATCAACCAAAACATTGGCTTTACTTTCTAGCCAATGCAGCTCCATTGGTCTTGCCGACATGAATACGGCCGCCGATGTTATAATCCGGTGCGTAGGGTGTCATAGCCATAGCCAGTCCGTTTTCTTCTTTAGCACCGATCTGTTTGGAAACCCAGTGATAAAACTTCGTGATATCTTCCCAACTGTCCACCTGGTAACTCCATACGACTTTATGGTTATCAGAAGAACCAACGGCTTCCCGTATACTAAAGTGGCTTATATAGGGACACTTAGTCATGTATTCCGTCAGGAAATCCCTGTATAACTTACGCTGATCATACGTACCTTTTACTTCGGTCAATTGCGCTTTCACCTCCAATTTCCCCGATTTTTTCTGGGCACCGGCCATCAAAGAAAATCCACTTAATAAAATGGCTACCAGAAGAATTTTGCTTATGCTTTTCATGATTATAAATTTTAAAGATGATTTTTTAGATGAAGTCTGGTCTTTTAATTGCGCGCTTATTATAAAGACCGTAGATTTAAAAAAGGTTGCATTGATTTTCGATAAATTTTTAAATAATATTATGATAAGCTTAGTTATTGTACACCCGGCCTACTTCTGAATCCTGCTCTGCTCTTCTTCAATTCCTGTGGATTGATGCTTTTTTATTTTTAATTTCCTGTTGCCAAAACTCCAGGATACCGTCAGGTTCACCCTGCGGCTGTTAAAATCATTATCAAACCGCAACCTCATATTGGGATAATAGGCCGTGCCGGAAGAACTTCCCAAATCAAATATGTCATCCACGTTGAGTTTAACATTGACTTTATCGTCCCATAACGTTTTAGAAATGCCTGCTGATACTCTGCCCTGAGATCCGATATTGAGGGTGCCATAAGCCATCGGAGAATGGTACCAACCGGAAAGCTCTCCCTTAAATCCTGCAGGCAACAAAAAGGTATTTGTTGAACTGGCCATTAGGGCAAGTTTCGCATTGTCCAGTGTTTTATCCATATAGCGCCCGTAATAATGTCCGTACATGGGTATAACGGACGTATTGGTTGTCCACCATTTGGTAACAGGTACCGTAGCGGTAAAAGCAGCCGAAAAATGATTTAAAGATCCTACGTTGTCTCGGGTATCATAGATCACTTTATGTTCATTTGATTCTTCTTTATCTATATTTATGACTTCATTGATGACATCACGGGTATGACTGTAGTTCAGGGCTACGGTAAACGCATTCTTAAAAATATAGGTCAATTCAAAAGACCGGGTCAGTTCCGGCTTTAAAGAAGGATTTCCTTTCTCGTAAGTATACGGATCAATATAATAACGGAACGGATTCAGCCGCTGATAATCTGGACGGTTTATCCGTCTGCTGTAAGCAAATTCCATCTGGTTGTTCTTATTGATATTTTTTTGAACAAATAAAGTAGGAAATAACTGCAGGTAATTTCTTTCAAATAAGTCACCGGTTGTTTGCTGCTCTCCTTTGGCGATGGTTTGTTCTCCGCGCAATCCCGCTTTCGCCGACCAGCCTTGTCCAAAAGTTCTGCTCATACTCAAGTAAGCCGCATGTACTTTTTCGGTATAAATGAAATGGTTCGTTTTGCCGTTGTCAGCAACCCAATCAGGATCTTCATAGTTCCAATATTTTACATCATTATCACTATTTACGATGCTTGTTTTAATGCCAGCCTCCATCTTCATCTTATCGTTAAAAGGACGTACAAAATCCAGCTTCCCTGATTTGACTTCTACATGGGAAAGCACATCGCCTTTTTTCCTTTCGGTTTCCTTTACCGGCTGGCCATTCGCATCAAAAAAATCGTTGCTATAACGGGACAGCGAGCGGCTGTCGAAAGAGGAATAATCCAGGTTGGCAGACAGTTCGGTTCCGGCTGTATCAAAGACATGCTTATAGTGCAGGTTGTAGGTCAGGTTATTCCAGTTGTCTGTTGAATTATTCGCTGATTTTGAAAACGATTTTAAAACGTCCTTGTCGGAAAAAATACGGGTCGTATTATTCCCATAGTGTGGAGAATGGCTTGAGGCGCCGGTGAACATGAAACCTATCGTATTATTGGTATCCAATGAAAAATCAATGCCTGCATTGAAGTGATGATTATCGGAAGGACTGCGTAATACGGAGGGCTGCTCCATACGGTCTGTTGGCTCACCGTTTGCGTCCAGGTACTGCCGGTTAAGGGTAAGCAGCTGTCCCCAGGAACGATGGCTAAAATGATAGCCGCCGTAAAGGCTCCATTTCCCCTTTTTATAATTGAGGTTGACGCCTGCATTGGCCTGCGGATAAACTGCTTGTCCCCATCCGGCCGTGACAGTACCGTTGAAGCCTTCGTTGGCATTCTTTTTCAGCCTGATGTTAATAATACCCGAACTGCCTTCGGCATCGTACTTGGACGAAGGGTTGGTCATGATTTCAATTTTTGAAATGGAAGAGGCCGGCATAGCCTTTAACATTTCAGCCACCTGTGAAGCAGACAAGTGCGTTTCCCTCCCGTTAATCATTATAGTAACCCCTTGGCGGCCGCGCAAACTGATGTTGTCATTGTTATCCACGCTTACCCCCGGAGACTTTTTCAGTACCTCCAGGGCCGTATTGCCGGCACTGACGATGCTGTTTTCCACATTGACAATGGTCATGCCGGGTTTATGTTCGATAAAAGGTTTGGTCGCCGTCACCTTTATCCCCTTCAACAGGCGGCTGTTCCGCCTGAGAATAAGCGGCTTCAGCACCTTATTTTCTTTTGCATCAAACACCGGGCTGACGCTTTTCAGCATCCCCATCATGGAAGCGGCCACCAGGTACCGCCCTGTAGAGACTTGAAACGAATAATGGCCCTTTTCGTCGGTGATTACCCCTTTTACCAAAGAAGAGTCCGAGGCTTGTAGCAAGGTAACAGTGGCATAGCCTACCGGCTGGCCCGTTTCATCTTCTACTTTTCCAACAATGGATACCGACTGGCTCCTGCCCTTAAAGCCGGCAAGGCCCACGGCCATAAACAAGAGGAGAATCACTTTAACAGGTTGCATAGATACATAGTTTATAGTTCTTATTCTTACCAACTACAGGGCAAATATATTGTACTATGTTTTACATAGTAGTTAATATAATGAAGAACGGTAAAATATTTATTTAATCGGAAATATAAAGTGATAAATAAAATAAGAAGTCTATCGTCCTATCAGTAGCCAGACGGATGGGCGACCAAAAATGTTACAACAAAACGTAAAAAACTTATCTAGGGAATTTACAGGAACTTTCCGGTTGGACTGTTTTTAGCCTTCTTCAGGGCTGCGGGCGTTCCTTCGAATAACAAATAGCCCCCTTCGGCCCCTCCTTCAGGGCCAAGTTCAATGACATGATCCGCGGATTTTATCACGTCCGGATTATGTTCCACTACCACGATGGTATGGCCCTGTTCAATCAGTGCGTTAAAGGACGCCAGGAGTTTTTTGATGTCATTAAAATGCAAGCCGGTAGTAGGTTCATCAAAAATAAAAAGGATATGATCGGTATTCCGTTTCTTTCCTAAAAAGGAAGCCAATTTTACCCGCTGAGCTTCCCCCCCGCTCAGCGTGTTGGAAGATTGTCCCAATTTGATGTATCCCAAACCTACGTCACTTAGCGGCTGGATTTTTTTCACAACCTCTTTGTCTGCGTGAAAAAATTCAATGGCTTCATCTACGCTCATTTCCAGCACCTCATAGATGCTCTTGTCCTGGTATTTCACCTCCAGGATCTCCGCTTTGAACCGTCTACCGCCACAACTTTCACAGGTCAGGTGGACATCGGCCAAAAACTGCATTTCTACCAGTGTTTCCCCTTCTCCTTTGCAGGTATCGCAACGGCCTCCATCCACATTAAAGGAAAAATGTTTAGGTTTAAACCCCCTCATTTTACTCAATGGCTGGGCGGCAAATAATGACCGGATCTCATCATAGGCCTTAATATAAGTGACGGGATTTGAACGCGAAGATTTACCAATCGGATTTTGGTCCACCAGTTCTACCTGGGTAATGTGGTCCGCGTCCCCTTGTACTCCTTTGAAAGCACCGGGCCGCTCTGAGACTTCTCCTAACTGCTTTTTTAAAGCCGGATACAAAATTTCCTTCACCAGAGAAGTTTTACCGGAGCCGCTCACCCCACTGACCACGGTAAGGAGCCCGAGTGGAAAACCTACGTTGATATTTTTCAGGTTATGATGGCGGCAGCCTTTCAGCGTCAAGGCATATTCCGCTTTCCGGAACTTCCTGGGCGGTTCTATTGTCAGTTTATTGCTCAGGTACTGGCCGGTGAGGCTCTTTTTAGCTTTCTTTATTCCTTTATAATCGCCGGCGAAAACCACTTCCCCTCCCAGGTGGCTGGCCAGCGGTCCCATATCGATGATATGATCTGCGGCCTTCATCATCGATTCATCATGTTCTACCACGATCACGGTATTGTTCAGTGCCTTCAATTTTTCCAACACACCAATCAGGCGGTCGGTATCCCGCGGGTGCAGACCGATGCTGGGTTCATCCAGTATATATAGGGAATCGGTAAGATTGCTGCCTAAAAAGCGCGTCAACTGAATACGCTGACTTTCCCCGCCACTGAGGGTGTTTGCCGGGCGATTCAACGTCAGGTACCCCAATCCTACTTCATCGAGCGTTTCCAGCCTTTGCTTGATCTCCAATAAAATACGGCGGGCAATTTGCGCTTCATGCTTGGAAAGCTTTAACCGGCTAAACCAGGGAATCAGATGCTTCACCGGCATTTCAATCAGATCGGCAATAGTATGATCACTTATTTTTACATACAGCGCTTCTTTACGCAGCCTTGTTCCTTTACAGACCGGACAAGTAGTGCGCCCTCTGAACCTGGATTGCAAGACCCGGTATTGCACCTTGTATAAATTTTCCTCTACCATTTTAAAGAAGGCATTAATCCCTTTAAAATATTCATTGCCTTCCCATAACAGCCGGTACTCTTCGGAGGTAAGTTCTTCGACCGGCGTATGTATTGGAAAATGGAAACGACGGGAAACCTTTATCAGGGCCTCATTCCAGGCATTCATTTTGTTGCCGCGCCAACAGGCGATGGCGCCATCATAGACACTCAGGCTTTTGTCGGGAATCACCAAATCCTCGTCAATTCCCAGCACCTGGCCAAAACCCTCGCAAGCCGGACAGGCCCCAAGCGGATTATTAAAGGAAAACAAGTGCGGGACCGGCTCTTCAAAAACCATCCCGTCCCGCTCAAAGCGATTGGAGAAGGCGTGCTGCACTTTAAAGTTCAGCTCCACGATACAGCGGTTGTCATTTTCATAAAAAGCGGTCTGTATGCTATCGGCTATCCGGTGAAGATCCGCTTCTTCGAAATCCTTGATCACCAGGCGGTCAATAACGACATAAACGGGAACCGAAGGTTTCCATTTTTTCGCTTCCAATACATCTTCGATCTTTTGCACCTTTCCCTCCCCGCTTTCTGGCTTCAGGTAAATCCGGCTGAAACCTTTTTGCAGCAATATTTTTAACTCTTCCTGCGGCTGACGTTGCGAATGACGGGGCAGCGGAATCATTATTTGTACTTTGGTTCCCTTTTTTTGCTTTTCAATAAAATCCACAACATCGCTCACTTCATCTTTGCAGACTACTTCTCCCGACACCGGGGAATAGGTTTTGCCTGCCCGGGCAAAAAAGAGGCGCAAATAATCATATATTTCAGTCATTGATCCCACGGTTGAACGCGGCGTACGGGAAGACACCTTTTGGGTAATGGCTATAGCCGGGCAGATTCCTTTGATGTAATCCACGTCGGGCTTGTCCATACGCACCAGAAACTGGCGGGCATAGGCGCTTAAGCTTTCCGCATACCGGCGTTGTCCTTCCGCGTACAGCGTATCAATAGCCAGGGAAGATTTTCCCGAGCCTGACACCCCGGTAATAACCACAAATTGGTTGCGGGGAATATGGACATCAATATTTTTCAGGTTATGGATCCTGGCTCCCTTTATAAAGATCGGCTGCCTGCTATCGGCATCGGTACCGGTTTTGGCCGACTTTAAAACATTCGTCTGACTCATATCCGCTCAAAGGTAAGCAGGAAAATACTTTCAAAAACCAGGGGGAAAAGAATTTTTAGCACGAAAATTGTGCAAATGAACATTTTTAGGAGAAAATTTTTGGCAGCTAAAAAAAAATTACTTTATCTTTGTCGTAGCAGCAAATTTAACATTTTCTTAAAGTACTTACAGATTAAATAAAACTTATTTAAATCTCAAATCAACTATTATCGCATAAACTATACATTTTACAGCTACA
>CAYXRN010000145.1:0-8193 GCA_964467635.1 uncultured Chitinophagaceae bacterium
TGAACAAACGAAGAACCCATCTGACCAAGGTAGCTTACGATACCAATAATATTGACGGAGTGTAGATGAATGTAACAACCATAACTGACGGGTAGATTCTTGTTTTAACCTACGGACCAATTGTGAAATGGATAAGCGAGGTATGTAACGAATAAGAAAATGAACGTGGTTAATATCACACTCTCCAAGGGTATGGCCGGAAAATTGATTCGATGATAAACCTTCGTTAACCCCTCAGCATCCATTGCTTGCTGCACGTTGTTTATCTCATGCAGATAGTAGGCTTCCTGTTTACCTTGGTTGTTCATTACCGATACGGCAAACCTGGTTGACTGCTGCGTTTAGCGTTTAAATCCTTACAGGGCTTGGCCGGTGTGGATTAACACTTCCTGATCTACGCCTTTTTTGTAGTGATGAATCAACTTCAGAAGGTCTAAGATGCCCGTCTCCCTAATAGCCTCCCGGTTAAAACGGGCAGGCTGCTGATCATAACGCTGGGCGTTTCCGAAATTCTTGAAAAGTTCTTCAATGTTCCCGGGGGTAAAAAAAGTGGATTTTTTTCCCAGGTACTTTTTAAATTCATTCAGATAGATGCCGATGCCTGCCAGATCAAAGTCGCCAAAATGAAGGTATGTATTAGGAATCCGCTGAAGCCATTTGATCAGGTCCCGGCTTTGACTTTGCGGATACCGGCTGACAAAGAGCGGATTTATTTTTTCGAACAGATAGCGTTGTCTTTCTATTAAACTAAAGTTTTCGGAGTTCTCTATCCCTACTATGGTTACATCCGGATCGGGTATAAAATGTTCAACCTCATAAATAAAGGAAAAAGTACCCGCTGGGGGAAAGATGACAATAGGCTGATCGTTTAATGTACCGTGAATGGGTTGGTAACTATTCACCAAAAACCCCTTAAATGTTCTGACTCTCTTCAGTTTGGAGTTACCGGAGGCAGTCACCAGTTCACTCCTTTTTACCCCGTCTTTTTTATTCATTTCAATATAAAGGGTCAGGTCGTTTATTCCATACCTATTAAACAAAAAAGTATGAAGGGCCTCCGGGGTGTTTAACGACAGCTTCTTTTGAATTCTTCCCGTACGGAAGATGATTCCTTCGGCTACCAGTTCTTCTACGACCACATGCCTGGCACTTCCGGCCGGTAGCACTTTACCTTCTGAAAGAAGGGATAATTTTTCTGCTATGTGCACTGGAATTTTCATGGGGAGGATACCGCAGAAGGGAGATTTACGGTTGAAATTTTTCTGATCAATCGTTTTACACTTGTAATATTATGCTGATCTCTGGTCAATAAATAGGTATAGCGATAATCGGTGGCGTTGAAAGTCGTGGGAGAGCTGTTGATCAACAGGATATTACGGTCGTTAGCGAATTTTAAAATTCCCTTCACGTTAGTGGGATGTAACTTTCCTATTTCATCCATCATGCAATGCAACCTGAAATCTCCTTTATTTTTCCTCGATGCCTTCTCTTTAAATACATTCAGCAGCATGATATTGATCATAGCCTTCGCCAAAACATCCGTTCCTTCAGATCCTACATTAGTCAATCGCTCTACCCATCCGGTATCATTGCCATTCTCTACTATCTTAAACAACAATTCAAAAGAATCGGAAAGCGTTATTTCCTTTTCTTTAGATATCGCCATTTCCTTGATAAGCTGCTTCAACAGGGAGATGGCTTTCTCATTCTTTTTAGTACTGTCAGTAGAAGAAAACAGATCGTTTCGGCCCAATTCAAAAAGGTTTTCGTCGTTGAAATCCTTTATCTCCACCAACAGCTGAAAAATACGGTTGGCGCTCTTATCTGTTTTCAATTCCATCCGTTTTATTGCGCCTACAAAGTTCCTGGCTACGAAGTCGTTATTGATTTCCCTGATCACCTGGCTGATTTCTCCTTCTTTGGAAATAAGGGTATTGGTCTCATGCCCGATCTGCCGGATAATGTGGGCAAACCTTTCTTCAAAACGTTTTTTAAAAGCATCAAGCTTCCGTTCTTCCATGAATTCACCAAGCATCGTGGCAAACTCAAAATAATCCTTTATTCCCTCAAATTTAACCTTGAACTTAAACAGGTTGTTCTCCTGAAAATTACCGGTGAATTTATTAACGGCGCCCTGCAGTTCTAAAAGCCTGGTGGTAATGGTATTGTTGGTGGTATTGATATCGTTAATCAGTTCTGTACAATTCCGTTCCGTCGAATCCTTTTCTGAAAATCCCTGGAAATAGGTTTCGGTCTTCTGATACGCTGCTGTGTGGGTGAATGCCTCAAAAGCAGATAGATCGTTGTGATAATTATTCAGGGCCCTGTTTAACACTGCTATTTGTTCCTGATGCAGGTCAGCCTGCTGCAGAAATTTATGGGCGCGTTGTTGATGCTTTTCTGCTATGGTGTCTAGTTGTTTAGAAAGTAACCTTTTATTGTTTTTAAATTCTTCTTCCCTGTCGAAAAGCTCTCGTTTGTCTTTGTTGTATTCAGCCACTAAATCACGGTTATTCTCGATAAAAACAAGTGCTCCCTGAATCTCCGATAACCGCAAATCAATCTGATCAATCCTTGTCGTATCTGCACCCTTGTTTTTCAATTCCCGTTTCTGGCTTACCTTTGTTTCAGCCAACTGCTTATTGATCCGCTCGCTTTCCTTGAACACCTCATCGGCTATTTTATTAAAGCTCTCGGACAACCGGTCTTGTTCGCCCGCTATCCTATCTTCTTTTTCCTTTTGCCGCTTTTTCAGGTCTGCGGCCATCCGCTTCTCAAGCTTTTTCAGCTGTTCTGCTACTTCTACTTTTTCTTCATTCAATTGACCTATCCTGCGATCCGTTTCCGCCAGCTTGGTCTTTTGTTCAGCCGCTGCCTTGTTCATCCATTCTTTCTCCCGGACCTCCAGAGCTTCCATTTTTATCTTACCGTTTTCCTTTTGATATTCCGCCTTCTTCAACTGGTCTTTTTGCGCTTTTATTTTAGGCTGCATCCCTCGCCTAAGCTTCTCCGTATCCGCCTCCAGTTTTGCCCGGATTGCCGTTGTCCTCTCATGGGCCGATTGAATCTGCTTCTCGTAATCTTCCTGTTCCTGCCTCAGATCAGCAACCGTTTTTACCTTTTTATTAATCTCTAGCAGGTCTATATCCAGACCATAAAAATTACCCGGAGCATCAGACACCTTCTTAGGGTTTAACCCGGGTTCAAACAATACCCTTTCTTCATCTATTACTTTTCCTATCGTATGCTCCCACCCCGAAACGTGCTCATTCAGCCAGCCATAAAATGAATCTTTGCTGTTGTCTATCCTTGCAATAATTTTTTCCTTCCGCAGTTTTAATTTTTCGATTACTTCCTTTTGCAGCTGTACTTCCCGTTCGGAACGTTCCTTGATAGCGGCCTCGTCCAACGCCCATTCCTTTTGCAGCGTTTTAATTTTATCTGCAGCTGCAGAAACCTGATTTCCAAATTGATCATGAGCGGCAAACAGCCTGAATTTTTCCGATTTACAGTAGGCTATCTCCTTTTCAAAATAGCGGGCATGCCTGATCTCCGAACGGGCTATCCTGCTCTGATTGATGGCATTTTCCTTTTCTTTTATCCGGTTTTCCGCCGCATGAATATCTTCTTCGTATTGCGCTTTAATGTGTTCAAAAATAGCTGCATACTGGTCATTCCAATTATCTTTGGCTTCGAGAAAATGGGCTTTTGCGGTATTCTTTTCCGTCTCCTTGCGGTTCTTAAAAGCACTTAGCTGGTTTTCAAGCTGAGTAATCTGCGCTTCATACCGCTGTTTGATCTCCAGAAATTTAGAAGTGAGTATTTCTTTTTCTTTAGCCAAATTACCGGCCTCCAGTTCAAGGACGCTTTTTTGGCTGACCCGGCCAATGATTTCGTTGATATCCAGGGACTGGTAGTGCTGCTTTTTCCGTTTTATTTCCTTTAGCTTGCCCAGGTGCTCCCCGATCTGCTCTTGTATTTTTCCTTTCTCTTTTTCAAATGCACTTGTCTGTTCTTTAAGCTTTTCCTTCACCTTGTTCAGCCGCTCCTCTTCTGTGAGAAGCACCCCTTCTGTGGCCGGCAGGCGCTCTTTTACCCTGCTTAGTGCAAAGCCCAGCTGTGCAGCAAGTTCTATAAGCTTTTGCTCCAGAAATTGTAAGGCCGAATAAATAGCCACTACATTCTCCGCCTGTTTCTCTACCGGATTTTCTCCTTTATGGTTTTTGTCGGTCCACTTTTTCAAGTCATTCAGGTCGGTCTCAAAATCTCTGAGATGGGTTTGCGCATAGGTAGCCAGATCTATTTTAACTTCCTCGTCATTGAGCGACTTGATGATGGTTTCTTTTACAAACTCGGCATCCAGTTTCGCGTTTAAAAATACGTTGGCGATCGTTCTCGGAATGTTCTGATATTGTCTGCTTTCGAGCAGCGCATACTTTCTAAATTGGCTATGCAATCCTTTGTTATTGCCATAAAGGATATTGCGATATTCTTCGTGACTGGTAACCATCCGGGTATAACGTATGTCTCTTCCAAGCGCATCTCTTATTTTGTTCCAGGACTCGTAAGCGCGGCCTTCACCATCAATAAAATACGACTTTTTATAACGCGCATTGAAAAAACGGAACGCGGCCCGGCCCTGAGATTTAAAACTTAAAACACAAAACGGTCCTGTTTCGGTCTGGACTTCGTAAATAATATAAGAGTTTTGAAAAGGAAAATAATAATCGTTGTAATTTTTCTTCTCCCTCGGGATGCCCAGCTTCTGTATATTGGCATTGTAAAAGAAAAGGATAGCCCGGAGTAAAGTACTTTTACCGACCCCCTGTGTGCCTATAAAATGGACGTTGCCATCCAGCTCCACTTCCGCATAGCGGACGGATTTGTCCGCACTGTTTATAAATACGATCTTATTGAGGTATCTCATGGCTTACTTCTTCAGGGATGTTGATCGTTAGCACCAGCTGTTCCAGGTACTTAAAAGCGGCTAAAACTTTATATTGATGGGTAATTTCATTTTCGAGTTCGATAAAAGTCTCGTCTGTCATCTTTTTTATTATCCTTTCTAAGATCTCCTGATGCTTTACCTTTCCCGTATATTTTTTCAACCCATCCAGCTTGCTTTCTAATTCTGCATCCGTTTTCAGGCGTACCAGGATATCGGAAGGGGTGAACCGAAAACCTTCACTGAAGGCGTGGTCAAACGTTTTAAAAAAATCTATGACATCAATCCACCGATAAGCTGTAGCTATCTTGTTCTCCAGTTCTACTTTATTTTCCGGCCGGCTAAAATAATAATAACCGTCTCCTTTCTCCAGGGAAAAAGAAATATGCAAAAAATACTGATGTAATATTTCAAAGTTATTTTCTTCGTCAATCACTTTATATAGATCATATATCGTTCTATTAGCGCTGTTGGCGCTGATAAACTGTCCTTTACTCAGGATCTTAAAAATTTCTGCTGTTTTTGCGGGTATCTCCATCCTCTTTTATTTGGGGTAAACGATCGCAAATTCAAAAGCATCTTTTGTTTCAAAATGTGCCGTGACGTTAAAGAAGCCTTCATATTGGGAAACCAGCTGACAGTAAATGGTCACGCGTTCCTCAAAAGAAACGGGCTTTAGAAAATCATAGCCCTGGACAAAATCAAACAAATGATTGCCGCCGGATACAAAACTGTTTTTAACTTCCTCCAGATTGATCTGTATTTCTTCCTTGACTTGTGTTTCCAGGTATTCCGCTGAGATCTTTTCGGCCAGGGGTCGCTTTAGCTGCACTTTTGACCGAAGACGAGCTGCCGTCTTTTGAATACAGGCAAAAGCCTCCTCACTGCTTTGCAAAAAGTCAAGGGATAGCTTTAGCGGATAGCTTGGTCTGGCTTCAAAAGCTACCATATCGTTGTTTACCAACACTTCCTTCAGGTCCGTCGTGGTCTCTAAAATAAACTGATCCTTCAGGTATTTTATCTTTTTCAGTTTTTCCAGCACATTGCTCTGCTGCTGGATCTGGTTGAGGAAATCAATAATCTGATGCTCTGTTTCAATCAGGTTGTGCGTACACTTCCCAAGTTGCGTCTTCAGCCGGACAATGATTCTGTTGAGTTCTTCATCGGTAGCCACCTTAAAAAAAGTGGCTTCTCCTTTTGATAACAGATGGTCCGTTTGCAGGATCAGCTTCGTAATGTTCTCCCGCTTTTCGTCAAGGTTTTTAAGCTTCGCTGTTTTGTTCTTGTAATTGGGCTCATTCTTGAAGGTATTGTCCACGTTCTTTTTCAGACCGACGACATTCCTGATGGTGATGCTGCCGATATTACGGAGAGTCCGTTTAATAATTCTCAGGTATTCATATCGTTTTTGTTCCTTATTTTCATTGAAATAATACTGAATATTTTGTGTTACTTTCTCCAGGTTTTCATTGATGTAGGCGGTGTTAATCTCTTCATTGGCGCCAAGCACCTCTTCGAAGAATTGCAGGTACACATCATCAATTTCCAGGTTATTATCGTTTTGCCGGAGCACGGCATGATCAATCAGATAGCGGATTTTCTGGTCATTATAGTCCACCAGCTCCAGGGCATACTCGTATTGATAATTGGTGGTTTTCCGCTTTTGAAACATTTCGGAAAGCAGCTTTTCCTCCCTGCTCAGCGCAAGCAACAATTCTCTTATATTGGTAAAGGTGGTCATCTGGTAAGATCAAATGTAATCATAATTTTGCTTCCTATTTATAGGCCGGCGCGGGTCAAACCGGTGATAATCTCAGGTCCCTGGCATTCGGGGTAGGAAAGCAAAAGGATCCGCTTGTCTTCCCATTCGGAGGCTGGTTCACGGTTGTAATGAAGCCCGTTTTGGCCTTTCACTCACCGAAGACCTGCAAATCTAACTGCCCGCCTCGCTACTTTCTTAATAAATCCCTACTTTTAACCCATGGAACCCCGGCAACCTTTCTCCTTCAAAAATCGCGTCCGCAGTTTTGGTTATGCCTTAAGCGGGCTGTGGAAGTTCTTTAGGACGGAGCACAACCTGTGGATTCATTGGATCATAGCTGTCCTGGTGCTTATTGCCGGATTTTTACTCCATCTCTCCCGAATGGAATGGATAGTGGTAGTGATGGTCATGGGAATGGTGCTCAGCGCAGAAGCCTTTAATACCTGCATAGAAAAAATCATGGATCACCTGGCGCCGGACTACCATGAAAAGGTGAAATACATCAAGGACCTGGCCGCCGGAGCCGTGCTGATAACCGCTGTCGCGGCTGCGATCACCGGAATCATTGTTTTCCTGCCAAAGATAATAGCACTGTTTTAACAACTGCGCTTCCCTTGCTCCCCACTATATCGCATGAAACGGTAAAAAGCGTTGTTTTAATAATCCCCAACCGTTTCGGGCAGCTGTTTCATCGCTTCGTCAAACTGTTCTTTGTTGGGCGCTATGCCATGCCAGTGATAATCGCCTTCCATATAATCTACACCTTTGCCCATGGCCGTGGTCATAATAATGGCAATAGGCTGCCCTTTGCCCGTCAGCGACTTGGCTTCTTCCAGCTTGGCGATGATCTTTTCAATGTCATTTCCTTCCGGCAGGTACAGCACCTTCCAGCCGAAGGCTTCAAACTTTGCACCCACATCACCCAGGCCGCCTACCTCTTCCGTAGGACCATCGATCTGTACCCCGTTCCGGTCTATAGTGCTGATCAGGTTATCGATTTTATGATGGGCGGCAAAAAGTACCGCCTCCCAAATCTGCCCCTCTTCCAGTTCTCCATCGCCATGCAGAGAGAATACCAGGCTGTCTTCCTTATTCAATTTTTTGGTAAGCGCTGCGCCGGCAGCCACACTAAGACCCTGTCCCAGTGAACCGGTAGCCACCCGGATGCCGGGCAGTTGCTCTGCAGTAGCAGGATGGCCCTGCAACCGAGAGTCAATCTGACGAAAAGTACTCATTTCCTGAACCGGGAAATAACCGCTGCGCGCCAGCGTACTGTAATAAACCGGAGAAATATGGCCGTTGGACAACACGAATACATCTTCCCCTTTAGCGTCCATATCAAAGGAGCTATTGTGCTTCATGACTTTAAAATATAAGGCAGTAAAAAAGTCCGCACAGCCCAGCGAACCACCCGGGTGGCCGGATTGAGCCTCATAAACCATTCTTACGCTGTCTCTTCTGATCTGTGTAGCTATGTCTTGTAAAG
>CAYXRN010000146.1:0-8158 GCA_964467635.1 uncultured Chitinophagaceae bacterium
AAATCCTGCTCCGGGGATACCGGAGCAAGTCAAAACTATGATAAATACTTCTTCTCACCAAGCGTCTTATACTGACAGATGGCGTATTGGGCGTAAAATAGGGATGATTATGCGCTTGATTACTTTATTAATGCTCGTTACCACATTAACGATTAGTGCAAAAAGTTTTTCTCAAAAGGTTAATCTTACTGAAAAGGCCGTGCCAATTGAGAAGGCGTTGAGGCAGATCAGAGAACAGACCGGGTCTTCCTTATTATGGCATGAAAAGGACTTGAAGGATCTGCCGCCTGTAAATATATCTCTTCATGAAGCTGATCTGAAACAGGCGATAAAGGCTTCTTTGAAGGGGCTTCCGTTGACGTACACGATACATGGGAATGTAGTTTATGTTGAACGTAAGCGATTAACCAACCCTCCCCCCACGAGTGCTTCCGTAGTGCA
The DNA here is from genome assembly GCA_964467635.1 of uncultured Chitinophagaceae bacterium. Lineage (GTDB taxonomy): Bacteria > Bacteroidota > Bacteroidia > Chitinophagales > Chitinophagaceae > FW021-bin31. The sequence goes on from CAYXRN010000146.1 coordinate 442, forward strand.
ACAACAAGAAATTACGGGAACTGTTGTGGATTCCACCACAGGAGAACCACTGGCAGGGGTAACGGTTCGGGTGAAAGGGAGTGATAAAGGAACAACTACTGATGCAAATGGAAAGTTTAGCTTGGAAATAGAGAATGATGATGCTGTGTTGGTATTAAGTTATCTAGGGTATAGTCAGAAAACTGTTGCTGTAAATGGGAGAAGTCTGATAAAAATTTCTTTGGCTTCAGCATCTACTGGATTGAATCAGGTCGTTGTTGTGTGGTATGGAACGCAGAAGAAAGGAAGTGTAACTAGTGCTATTGCTTCGATAAAAGGTACAGAACTAAGAGCTCCGGTAGGTAAACTATCCAATGCATTCGCAGGACAAATCCCAGGTATTATTTCAGTACAAAGATCTGGTGAACCAGGATATGACCAAGCAGAATTCTGGATAAGAGGGATCAGTTCATTTGCAGGTGGAACCTCACCTTTAGTTTTAGTAGATGGTGTTCCCAGGAATATGAATGATATCGAAGCCGATGAGATAGAATCATTTACAGTGCTAAAAGATGCTGCGGCAACCGCCGTATATGGTGCACAAGGTGCAAATGGTGTTGTTTTAATTACCACTAAACGTGGACGCGTACAGAAAGCAGAAATTTCGTATAGAGGCGAAGTTAGTTATTTGCAACCCACAAGGACGCCTAGATATGCAAACGCATACGATTACCTATCAATCTACAATGAGGGACTTATTAATGATGGTCGTGAGCCTATATTTTCAGATGAAATTCTTGAGAAATACAGAACAGGGGAAGATCCGGATTTATATCCAAGTACAGATTGGTGGAATACACTAATAAATGATCACACTTATAACACGCGCCATACTTTAAACTTTAGAGGGGGGACAGAGCATGCAAGGTATTTCGTTTCAGGTGCATATTATCATGAAAGTGGGTATTTCAAAACAAACCCTGAATATGACAATAATGCCAAAGTATCAAGATATAGTTTGAGAAGTAATATTGATATTGATATTACAAAAAATTTACTAATGCGCGTTGATTTCAGCGGGCAGTATCTTACACAAAATAGACCAAGAAACGGAACGCAGGATATTTTTAATCGGATTTCACGTATACCGCCTTATTTGATTCCACCGGTATATTCTGATGGTACTCTCGCACAGCACCCTTCGTTTACAAACAATAGGCAGAATCCATGGGTGTATTTAACCGAGTATGGATATATGAAGACCTACCGCTCATTTATTCAATCACGTGTTTATCTTGAGCACAAACTTGATTTCATTACTCCCGGGCTTAAAGCACGAGGGATGGTTAGTTATGACTCGGATAACAACTTCTTCAATTCAAGATCGAAAAATCCGGCTACTTATTTTGCAGAAGGAAGAGACGATGAAGGAAACCTTATTTATAGGCAAATACAACAAGAGGTGAAATTTGGTAGTCCAGCCTCATCAAATAACAGTGTGAAGAAAATATATTTGGAAGCGGCTATTGAGTATGCAAGAAATTTTGGCACTCACTATATTACCGGCTTATTGCTTGTAAATAGACAACACAGAAAATTGTATAATGACGCATTGGCATATCGTAAAGAAAATTATGTAGGCAGGGCGACCTATACGTTTGATGACAGATATACGCTTGAGTTTAACTTCGGGGTTACAGGTAGCGAGCAATTTGCAAGAGGAAATAGATATGGATTTTTCCCCGCAGTGGGTGTGGCATGGAATATTTCGAACGAGCCTTACTTCCCATCCTCACTACTTGATGTTGTATCGAACTTTAAACTAAGAGCCTCGATTGGAAGGACTGGAAATGATGCCACCGGAGGTGACAGGTTTATGTATATGCCTACGTTCGGTAAGTCAAGTTCATATGCGTGGGGTATTGGTTCCGGCGGAACACAAAACATTTTACATGGGCTGATAGAAAACAGATTTGAATCTCCGGGCTTAACTTGGGAAATAGAAGACAAGAGAAACATCGGTATTGATGTAGGACTATGGAATAACAGAATAGATATATCATTAGATTACTTCAACGATAAGCGTACAAACATTTTGCTTCAAAGACGCACTGTTTTAAATGTTGCAGGATTCAGACAAAATCCATGGCAAAACTATGGTATTGTAACTAATAAAGGATTTGATGGGAGCATCAATTTGATACAAGATTTTGGTGATTTTACGTTATCCGGAAAAGGAACTATTACCTATGCAAGAAATAAGATAATAGAGTATGACGAACTCCCACAATTATACCCTTGGATGGAAAGAACAGGCAAAAGGATATTGAACCATGGAAGCCAGTTACCTTTGATTGCTGAAAGACTCTTTACAGAAGATGACTTCAATATTACTTATGATGATAACGGCAAAAAGCATTACGAACTAAAACAAGGTTTAGTAGGTACACCGTGGGATACACATACATATCCGGGTGATATTAAATATATTGATTTAAATGGAGATGGTTTGCTGGATGATAGAGATAGAGTATATGATCCGGAAGGATATTATCCTCAAGTGCCGGAAGCGGTTTATGGTTTTGGCATTGGACTTGCTTATAAAGGATTCTATTTTAATGCTTTCTTTCAAGGAGTATCTAACGTCACAGTTAATCTAAATAGTAGTACTTCAGTTTTTCAACCATTCTATTGGGGTTTAGTTGAAAGTAATGTTCGCCAGGAGTTTGTTGAAAACAGATGGACCCCTGAAAACCAAAACCCGGATGCTTTTTACCCGAGAATGCGTATAACGAACACCGGTAATAATTGGACTTCAAGTACCTATTGGTATAGAAATGGAAATTTCTTACGTTTTAAGAACCTAGAAGTAGGATATAATTTCAAGAAGGACTTGTTAGATAGAATAGATATCTCGGCCTGCAGAGTCTATTTGATGGGACATAACCTCTATGTATGGGACCATGTGAAAATGTTTGATCCTGAATTAGGAAATGCTGGGGGAGGGGGTACAAGATATCCGCTATCAAGGACGTGGACTATGGGGCTAGACATCACTTTTTGATAAATATTTTAAAAGAACTCAAAAACCGGATATGATATGAAAAAAATATATTGTTTATTTGTAATAGTAATATCTCTGTTCTTTTCATCATGTACAGGAGATTTCTTGGATGTATCGAAAGAATTAGCAGAGCAAAGAAGCTATGAATCAATTTTTGGTAACCCTGAAGATACTCGTCGATGGTTAATGGACGCCTACTTGGGCATTCCTGATCCAACTAATATTTTCTCTTCGGACGGTTATGGGCATCCGTGGCCAATTTTAGCTGACGAGCTTGATTTAAATGCTCAGTCAACCGATTGGAATATCGAACATCCTTCACCTTCATTCTTTCGTGCACATCGATGGAGCAAATACTGGATATATATTCGTCAGACAAATATTTTCCTTGAAAGAGCACAGGTAATACCTGAGACGGGAGTCACGGACTTTATCGATGAAGTTGAATTGAATTACTTAAAGGCTCAGGCAAGATTTCTGCGCGCGTATTATCATTTTTTGCTGTTTGAACTTTATGGACCCATTCCGATTATGGATTTTGTAGAATCGCCAACCAATACACGAATTGATTATGCGCGGAACTCTGTGGATGAAGTCGTTCAGTTCATATATAATGAGCTGACGGACATAGCCGATGATCTGCGGGATCCCAATTTAAATGACCTGACTACACTGGCAATCCCTACTAAAGGTACCGCCTTAGCTTTACGGGCCAAATTAATGGTATTTGCAGCAAGTCCACTTTTTAATGGGGGGTATGATGCAGCACTTGACCTTACTAACAACGATGGAAAGCGACTATTCCCGGATTATGATGCAAGTAAATGGCAAAAGGCGCTTGATGCCTGTCAGGCATTTATTGATTACGCTAATGCAGGACATTATGCGTTGTTTAAAGCGTATGATCAGGAAGGCAATATTGACCCCGATAAGAGCATATACGAATTGCATAACTCATTCAACAAGGAGGTGATCTTTGCGCGTTCCAGTGTGGATTGGGGAAATGTGTCAACCCCTTCGGGTTTTGACGGACTGTCATTGCCCAGGGGAGTAAGAGGGGGTACACAATCTACCGGCCACCTGTCTGTGCTACAGGAACTTGTTGATGATTTTTTCATGGTTGATGGCCTTTCCATTGAAGAATCTCCACTCTACCGCGAAGACGGATTTACCGCCAGTGCAGATGAAGACCTAACCGGAAACACAGAAGCAGGTACTTTTAGAATGTATATCAACCGGGAACCACGATTTTACCAATGTGTATTCTACAATGGACGCAGATGGCATATTGGAAACGAACAAGTTTGGTTTCAAAAAGGCGGCAATTCCGATAACAGATTCCCTAATCATGCCAAAACAGGATATGTTTCATATAAAAGATTGAACCGCTCGGTATATGATCAGGGAAGCCATCCAAAAAGTTTGTATAGGCCCGGTATCCTGATGAGACTGGCCGATTTCTATCTTTTATATGCGGAAGCTTTAAATGAAGTTGACCCCAGCGACCCACGTATAATCCAGTATGTTGACTTCGTTAGAGAAAGAGCCGGAATACCGCTGTTGGCGGATATTAAACCGGAAATAAAAGGCAATAAGGAGCTACAAAAGGCGGCTATTGTTGCGGAAAGGCGTGTTGAATTGGCGACAGAAGGCCAACGTTATTTTGATGTCAGAAGATGGATGATAGCCGGAAATAAACCTGGAAATGGCGGTCAAGGAGGACAGTTTCATGGAATGGATATGAATGCTGAAGCACTTGTCGATTTCTACCGCAGGACAGTGATTGAGACGCGCACATGGGAGAATAATATGTACTTAGCACCAATCGGCACAGACGTATTGCAGAATAGCGCGCTGCTGGTACAGAATCCCGGATATTGAGCGTCCTGAATTAACGAAAGTGCTATTGAGCGGTGCGAGCTGAAAGATGGGCAAGGGCCCCGCGATATTGGTCAACCGACCGCGATTCCAAACCGCCCGCCATCCTGCATTAGTTGCGGTGATAGGAAGCACTCAAGGAAATGGTATGAGAAATAGACCAAGCAGGAATAGGACGACGGAGCAGGCGAATCACTGAGAAAGTTGCAGATAGCCGAATGTTTAGGCCTTTCAGGCTTTCAGAACGATGACACTGCAGAGAGATGCCATAAACGGAATATAATTAAAACATATATAGTCAAAGATAATGTTCTAATGGAACGGGACGAACGGCTGAATCAGCTATCCAACAAAGTTAAATGAATAATAAGCGGGCTTTCAAAAGATCTAGTTTACTGTAATACCACTGCTAAAGACGGATTCGAAGGATGTGCCCTAATTAAAAAACAACCCTACTAGTGTATGAAAAGGTATAGTATAAGTACTTTATTGATAATTTTTATAACGAGCATAGCTTCTTGCGTGATAACGCATAGAAAAGATACGATAGCTGAAGCAACTATTAATTACGGGAAACCTCGGCCTGCCGGTCAGGAGAATGTTCTTAAACTGGCTGTTGATCCCATTCCAACAGTCAAGATTGCAATAATCGGTACGGGAAACCGGGGATCAAAAGCTGCGCGGCGGCTTACGTTTATTGATGGTGTGGAGATAAAGGCGATATGCGACATTTATGAGAACAGGGTAAAGAGAACGCAAGACATTATAACCGCCAGGAATTTTCCGCCGGCTGATGAGTACATAGGAGAAGAGGCTTGGAGAAAAATATGCGAGCGGTCGGACATTGACCTTGTTTATATATGTACGGACTGGGCAACGCATGTCCCAATGGCCGTGTATGCTATGGAACGCGGGAAGCACGTAGCAATTGAAGTGCCGGCAGCAACTTCAATCGATGAGTGTTGGCAATTAGTCAATACGGCAGAAAAGACACGGAAACATTGCACGATCCTAGAGAACTGCTGCTACGATTTTTTTGAGTTAAATACGCTAAACATGGCACAGCATGGCCTGTTTGGTGAATTGGTTCATGTCGAAGGTGCTTATATCCATGATCTGCGTTCACAGTTAAAAGGAAATGGATGGCGGATTAAACACTATGAAGACTATACGGGTAACCCCTACCCGACCCACGGTCTGGGACCGGTTTGCCAGGCATTAAACATTCACCGGGGAGACAAGATGAATTATCTTGTTTCAATATCGACTGACCAGTTTGGGATGACGCAATACCTCCAACAGAACTTTGGGGAAGACTCACCCCGCGCCCGAAAGAAATATAAAATGGGCGATATGAATACATCCATAATAAAGACGGAGAAAGGTAAGACCATCATGATCCAGCATGATGTTACAAGCCCACGCCCATACAGCCGACTGCACACATTAAGCGGAACAAAAGGCTTTGCTCAAAAGTATCCTAATCCGGGTATTGCGCTGGATCCCGATGCGCATAATTTTTTATCAAAAGATAAGTATCATCAACTTATGAAAAAGTATGAGCATCCCTTTATAACGGAAATTGGAGCGTATGCGAAAAGTGTAGGTGGGCACGGCGGCATGGACTTTATTATGGATTATAGATTGATATACTGCTTGCAGAACGGTTTGCCACTTGATATTGATGTATATGATGCGGCAGAATGGTCATGCCTGGTTGAACTGACGGAAATTTCAGCCTTGAACGGAGGGATTCCCGTTAAAATACCTGATTTCACTCGTGGTGACTGGGACCAACTTGATGGGTTAACATTTGCTAAATAATTTAGATGAAACATTTATTCAAGTATTTAATTCTTTTTCTGATGCTCGTCAGTCTTTCGTGCGATAAGTCTGAAGCCTTAACTGCGGTTAAGGTTAAGACTACTGAAGTGGTGAACATAACCGACTATACAGCTTTATGTATAGGTAAATTTATCGGCGAGCGGAGTGGAACGATTACCAGGTATGGAATAGCATTGGATGACGGAAGTGGATTCCAACGGTTCTATCGTACCATGACATCTGGGGATGAGTTCGGTGTACAGTTCAATAATTTGGTTCCTGCAACGGCTTATAAATACCGCGCTTTCGTAGAAGAAGGAACAACTATACGCTATGGTGTGGTAAAGCAGTTCAGTACGCTGAGCCGGATGGTCCCGGATGTAGTTATTGATCCGGTAACGATTTCGGAAAATTCTGTTATTGTGCGTTTTTCACGCACCGCTCCATACAAGGAGTGGGGCGTACATTACAGTGAAAGCTCCGCTACATCAGCCAGTCCTGTAAAGAAAGAAACGGCAAAGGCCAACATCATAATAGAGGGTTTGAAGCCTGATACAAAATACGAAGTTCGTCCATACGTAGTAGATGAAAACGACAAAACCATCTTTTTGGATGAGATTTCGTTTACGACTTTGGATCCCTTAGCGGTAGATGTTGCTGATGTACATAATATGCATCCGATTGAACAGCTGAGGTTTGTAAAGTATAGTATAGTAAAGAGAATGGAGCCCTATTACTCCGCATACAGGAGTTTGGTTAGGGAGGCTGATCGGATTATCGACCAGGAAATGGAACATCATGCTATTTCGGATTTTCATATTCCTGGATACTATAAAGATCCCGAAACACACAAAGCGAACGTAGCAGGCATGGATAGCGATTCCTATGCTGCCTATGCCACAGCGCTTGCATATCGCTTGTCGGGGGAAGAGAAATATGGCAAAAAGGCGGTGTATTTTCTAAAGGCATGGT
>CAYXRN010000147.1:0-8156 GCA_964467635.1 uncultured Chitinophagaceae bacterium
ACAGCCTTTGATTAATACGGGCAAAGTCAGAGTAGTGACCCAAAGGAACTTTCAGCCAAAAGAATATCTCTGGCCTATACCGACTGAAGAGACGGATATCAATGAGCATCTGCTGCCTAATAACCCGGGATATTAGTTGAGTTGATTCGACGTATAAACAATTAATTAAAATTGCCTAAAATGAGAAAGATAATGATGTATGCTCGTTATACCATGATGTTGACTTTATTATTCACGGTATTTTCTTGTAAGAAAGAGCATGTTCCGACCATAAACGATTATAAGAAAGTCGTTCCCGAAAATGTTTCTTTGTCGGATTACTCCCCTACCAGTATTACGGTAGCATGGGATCGCATCGAGGAGGCAGCTTCTTATACCGTGCAATTACTGGATTCTATAGATGCAACTTCTCCCCTGGATGCTTATACGACGGTATCTGGCAGCGAGTATGTCTTCGGCGGCCTGGACGAAACTACCGGCTATTACGTTCGGGTACGTGCTAATTTTAATACGCCTGAGCATCCGGTTATAGGAGATTGGGTGTATGTGATGAATGACCAAAAGCAACGAAGAATCATGCCGAAATATGGTTTTGTGGAAGAAGGTTTTGAAGAACCGGAGGCACCGGCACCTAAAGAAGAATTCTTGTATCCTGATTTCCCGGAAAGCTTTGAAGAACCGGAGGGTAAAAGAAAGGGATCCTATACGGGCAAGGGCCCTACCGGTGAACAATCTGAATTTTACCCTACGGGGGAGTGGGGGATGTTTAGCGCTTATTCCCTCGACGCGGGGTCGGCATTGGTCCATAAAGTCGGCAAGTATGCGGTGATGCTGTCCCCTCATACCGAAGCGTTCTTGTCTATGGACTTTGATCTGCCAAACGGGGCGAATAAGCTTACTTTTGTTTGCGGCTCTGCTACAAAAACCAATAAAAATGACGTGGATAACATGCCGATAACCTTGTCGGTATTTTATTCAACAGACGGGGGCGAAAGCTGGGTAAAAATAGATGATATTGTAATCGACGATGTTGAAACGCAATATACGCCGGTGTACGATAACCTTGGTATTGAAGGCCCCGTACGGTTTAAATTTCAAAAAGATGATGGGATTGCCCGGCCTATAGTCGACGAGGTGGCGGTTTACTATACGAATTGAATTAATTTTGACTAATCGTGGACCAGGTAAGGCATCGGGTTCGTTAAAAACAGATAAATTTCAAATAGATAAGATTATGAAAACTACAATTTGGATTAAGTTACTTCTTTTTATTTTCCTTTTCTCCTGTAGCAAAGTCGGGGATTCAGGGGGACGTACCAATAACGGTAATGGCAATGAACCCACTCCGACCGATTCACTGGTGGGTAAGGTCTTGCCTGACTGGGAGGAAGGATACCTGGACATTCACGCCATTAATACGGGCCGTGGGGAATGTACCTTCTTTATTTTTCCCGATGGGACTACCATGATGGTGGATGCTTCCAGTTCGCTTATTTCTCCTACGCATGAATATCCCCCACCACCCAGGAAGCCCAATGATAAGATATCCTCGGGGAAGGCGATATCAAATTATATAAAGCATTTCTTGCCTGATGACAATCAAAAACTGAATTATATTGTTATCAGCCATTTTCATCCCGATCACATGGGAGGAGAAAGCAGCAGCATGCCTCCCGGTCCCGATGGAAGTTTTACCATGAACGGGGTGACCGAAATAGGCGTGGAGATTCCCTTTGATGTGATTATTGACCGCGGTCATCCGGATTACGATTATCCCAAGGATATGAAATCAACCGCATTAATAGCCAACTACCTTAAGTTTATTGATTGGGCAAAAAGTGCCTATAATGCTTCTGCTGAACAATTTAAGGTGGGCAGCGACGACCAGATTGCTTTAAAGGAAAGCCCTTCGAAATACGATAATTTTAAGGTACGGAATATTGCTGTTAACGGGAAAGTTTGGACCGGGAGCGGGACTGAATGGACAAGCGAATTTCCCACCGATTTGGGAGAGTTAAACGCTGCCAACCCCAATGAAAATATTTTTAGTGATGTATTTGAACTTTCTTACGGCGCGTTTGACTATTTCAGTGGAGGAGACATCCAGTATAACGGCAGAAGTCAATATCCGTGGAAAGATATCGAGGCACCCATATCGAAGGTCGTCTCCAAGGTGGAAGTAATGAAAGCCAATCACCATGGTACCTCTAATGCCAATAGTACCGCCCTTTTAGCCAAGCTACGTCCGGATGTGGTGGTAGCCCAGCCCTGGAGGGATGTGCAGCCTAATCCGGCTACTGTTGAACGGTTTTTTGAAGCGAATAGCGCTTGTAAAATCTTTTTAACCAACCTGGATCCCGCGAACAGGCAAAGGTTGGGCAGCAATGCCGCTAAACTAATGAGTACGCATGGGCATATTGTCGTTCGTGTCGCGCCTGGCGGGTCTACGTATAAAGTTTACGTACTGGACGATACCAATGAAAAGTATGAAGTCAAGGGTGTTTTTGGACCATATGAAAGCAAGTGATCATAAACAGCGCAGGGAGGCCGGACGACGAAAGTTCGGCTGAATGTGCTTCCGGGTTGGTTTATTTCTTTGAGGCAGTGGTTATTAATACGCCGCTTTTATGATTAAATACGGAGACTTAATGGACAAGAGTGGTCGTTATTATATAAGTCATTTGTTAGCTATACACAAGAGGAAAGCCTGTTTTGCCATTGTTTTGTTAGGCTTGTCGGGGTTTATCTCAGGATGTAAAGATGAAGATCCCGGTAAGGTAAAACACGTCATATTAATCAGCCTGGATGGCGCCCGCCCGGAATTTTACATGGATTCGAGCGAGTGGGACGCGCCTGTTCTCCGGGAATTAAAGAACAGGGGTGTCTATGCGGGAAAAGGCATAACGAGCGTATTCCCCTCCCTCACGTATCCGGCCCATACGGCCATTATAACGGGGGCTTATCCTGCCCACCACGGCATTTATTTCAATAAGCCTTTTGGGGCGGAGAAGTGGGACTGGAACTGGAATGCAGAAAAGATTAAAACGGCTACCCTGTGGGACGCCGTAAAAAATAAACACCTGACTTCAGGTAGTGTTTATTGGCCGGTCACTGTCGGGGCGCCGATAGACTACAACTTTCCCTCCCGCAATCCCAAAGCCGGGGAGCAGGGAAACATATTGACGGTAAAATATCCGTTTATTACTCCTAAGAGCCTTTTAAAAGACATTGAAAAGAAGAAGGGCATCACTTTTACAGCTGAAGATTTGTCTTTTTCCGATTATAAGTATGGGAAAACGATTTCGATTATTTCAAGCTACATTATCAAGGAATATAAGCCCAATCTGATGGCTTTGCGTTTTTTTGCCATCGATCATTTTTCCCATGCCACCGGAGCGAATTCCTCAGCGACCCATGATGCGGTCCGGGTTACCGACAGCCTCGTAGGGACTATTCTGAAGGCTGTTGAAGAAGCGGGCATCAAGGAAAATACGGCTGTTATTATCACAGGAGACCATGGCCATACAAACACCAAGGGCGTATTTTCTCCTAATGTTTACCTGTCAGAGCATATGAATACCGGAAAGGATAACTGGCGGGCACGATTTTATTCTGCTGGAGGATCAGCCTTTTTATATGTAAATGGGACAGCGGATTCTGCTACGGTTGATTCGGTAGTACATATTCTAAAAGCTACTCCGGAGTATAAAAAGGGTTATTTCCGGATTCTGGATCGAAAGGACTTGGATGAAATGGGGGCTAACCCCAATACTCCGATCGCGTTAAGTATGAAAGAAGGTATAACGGTGAGTGACGATGTGGACGGTTCCCCATTTGAAGCCTTTCAACCACCTTACAGGCAGAGCACCCATGGCTACGATCCCGCCTATTCATCGATGAAGACGGCCTTCATTGCGGCGGGAGCAGGAATAAAAAGACAGGGGGATATAGAGCAAATGGGTGTGCAGGATATTGCGCCACTGATCTCAAAATTACTGGGACTGGAGTTCAACGCTTTGGATGGAAAGTTAATCGGAGGTATTCTGGCCGAAGACAAGTAGTTTATTTTTAATTTAAGATATTTTATTTATGTCCCTTGCAGATTATATCATAATTGTTATCTATTTCATCGGTTTATTAGTACTTGGCGGTGCGTTATCCAGGCGAATCAAGAGTTCCCAGGAAATGTTTATTGCAGGGAGAAATTCCTCGTGGTGGCTCTCAGGCCTGTCAACCTATATGACCCTGTTTTCAGCAGGAACATTTGTTGTTTGGGGAGGCGTCGCGTTCAGGTCCGGTTTGGTGGCTGTTACCATAGGAATGATGTTGGGATTTGCCTCTTTGTTAGTGGGCAAGTATATAGCCGGCAAGTGGTCAAAGATGGGGATTGATTCGCCGGCTGAGTATATAAGCGTCCGGTTTGATAAACGACTGGTTAAGTTTTATACGGTTATCGGATTGATAGGAAGAGGGGTACATATGGCCGTTTCCTTGTTTGCGATAGCACTGTTGATGGTCTCTTTGATCCCTTTGCCGGAAGGAAATGTTTTCCGGGATCCGGCGACCGGGCACCTGGCAGTGTCCTACGCCGTCCTGCTTTTGGGCCTCATCACGCTGATTTATACTGCCGCGGGAGGATTTATTGCTGTTTTAATGACTGATGCCGTCCAGTTTGCGGTCCTGATCGCGTTGGTCTTAATTATGGTACCGCTTTCTTTACAGAGTGTAGGCGGGATCAGTGAGTTTATCGCGAAAGCGCCCGATGGTTTTTTCGCTTTGTTTAGCGACCAGTATACCTGGAAATGGATGGTCTTGTGGTTCTTCCTTAATTTGTTTATCATCGGCGGAGACTGGTCATTTGTTCAACGATATATCAGTACACCCAGGGCTAAAGACGCCAAAAAGAATGCTTATCTGGTTGGTATCTTATATTTGGTTACGCCTATCATTTGGTATCTCCCTTCTATGGCCTACCGGACTATTGATCCGAATGTTAATCCGGAACAGTCCTATATGTTGATGGGAGAGCATATACTGGGAGCCGGTACAATAGGCCTTTTACTGGCGGCAATGATTTCTGCGACTTTAAGTACTGTTTCGGGAACACTGAACGTATTCGCCAATGTGGTAACCTACGATTTTTACCGGCCTGTCCGGCCAAAATCATCGGAGAAAACACTCATCAGGGTAGGACGTATTTTTACTTATCTCTATGGTGCCATCATAACGGTTATAGCGGTTTTAATACCCTATCTTGGTGGGGCGGAGAAGGTAGTTGTCTGGGTGCTCACGGCAATAATTCCTCCGCTGTTTATTCCGTCTTTATGGGGACTGTTTTCCCGCCGGGTAAGTTCCAAAGCGGTTTGGTGGGCATTGGGCATTACCTATTTGATCGCTGTTATTGTAAAGCTGGACTGGATTCCCGGACAGTTTATTCAAACGCATATTAATCTAGTCAATGCATTTAACGGATTTGGTATTCCCGTTATCATCTTATTGATTGTAGAATTGTTTAAGAGCGGCGGAGCGTATGATTCCGGGTGGAACCGGCTGTCCCGGATGTATGGAAAGACACAAAAAGAACCGGACCCGCTCTTGGTGGAGAAAAATAAAAAAGCGACTTTACAATATTCGGTAATGGCTTTTAAAATCATTATGGGAACATTTGCTGCTATTGGTGCAGTCATTGTGCTCATGTGCTTTGTCGAAAGCGATTTTCATATGTTATTGTATGGAATAATATTTATGATTATTCCGCTGGTTTCATTTTCGATTTATTATTTTAAAACGAAAGGGACTTAGCTATGGACAACACATTTTTATCTCGGTTTCAGCCATTGGACAACCTGTTGGTTCATGACGTTTTTAACACCGGGTTTAACGGGTGGATGGAGATCATGCCCAATTTTAATGAACGGCCTTACTTTGAAGAGAGCCCCGGCATACTGAAAAAAGATCAGTGGATGCCGGCTATGTTGAGCTCGGCGACCTACAGGTATCCGGGTTCTCACGGCGCATATTCCGGGCAGTATAGCTTAAAAGTTGCTACCCGGGCAATCGCCAACCCTTACAGTCAAAGACCTGCTCCGGGGTCCATGGGGCAAGCGATAAAACGACTTTCGTTTCACCGGTTGAAACGCAAATACCTACAATCGGAAATGTGGTTTGCTTTTACTGCGGAACAGGATAAGGTAGACGGGAAAGGGGAACTGCCGGGGCTTCATGAAACCTCCATCCGTGCCTTTGGCATGGGATGGGACATACAGGAAAGAGGGAGGCGGTATTTCCCGGGAATCCGGTACCTGAACGCCGTGGACGGAACGTTAAAAAAACAATGGCAATTCTCCTATCCGACCGCCGAGAACGACAAAGCCTGGGCATATGATACGGAGAACGACTGGTGCATCAAAGGGATTGATCCTTTTTGGTTTGGTAAACGCTATCCCGACGGCAGGCACGAAGCCTTTAAAACCGTTGGCGGTGGCCGTCAGGAACTCATATACAATGAGACGGATTGTAAGATTAACTGGCAATACCTCCGGCTGTTGATTGATACGGAGGATAGAACCTATGTGGAAATGCAATGTCAGGACCGGGTATTTGATCTGCAGCACCATCCCATATATACGGTAGACCCCTACAAGAGAATTGAAGGGCTGATTAACCCGCTGGTATGGATTGAGGCGGATACAAACCGAAGGGTATTCCTTTACGTGGATTCCATTGTTATTTCACAACAATAATAGTATTATAAATGGACAGAATGCGGTTATTTAACGCTTCTCATTTAGAAGTTAAAAAAAACTTTTCGGCGGATTTTCAAACAGAGCCTTACGAAGCCGGGTGGGCAACAGAGGCGATCTTCTTTATTATGGTAGAAGAACGCCACGGTGAGCATTCCAGCTTGACCGCTGCCGTGGAGATCTCCCATGATGGGATGAACTGGGCGAAAGAAGGAACTGTTTCAGGCCCCATCCGTGAAAAAGGGCTTCATTTTATTAAAGTGAAGCATTTTGGGAACTGGCTGCGTCTGAATTGTCAGATTAGCGGTGACCAGCCCGTCTTCAGGCTAAATATTCAAATCGCGTTGAAAGAATGACCTGTCTGTGAGGCGGAGGCGTTATTATTCATATTATTTAACAAAGGATTGAACATTATGGAAGATCGAGCAAAAGCAACGGATAGAGTGGCTTTGGATAACCAGTCAAAAGAGGCCCAACAGGGAATGATTACACAGGTACGTGACATTCCTGTTATCGCGGAATATGATGTGGTGGTTTGCGGAGGCGGCCCCTCTGGTTTTATCGCGGCCATCGCCGCGGCAAGAGGAGGCGCGCGTACCGCCCTTATTGAACGATACGGGTTTCTCGGGGGCATGGCGACGGCAAGCCTGGTCGCGCCCATCAGTGTGTTTAACTATAACCAGCGCAGGGTGATAGACGGTATTCCCTGGGAGTTCATTGAACGGCTCATTGAAATTGACGGAGCCAGGGAAGAAAAGCCAATCGGCAACATCACCTTTTCACCGGAGAAATATAAGCTTATTGCGCAACGTATGGTTCTTGAAGCAGGGGTGTCTCTTTATTTTCACTCTTACCTTACCGGGTGTAAAAAGGAAGGAAACCGGCTGACTCATGTTATTGTGGATAATAAAAATGGCACCGAAGCGATAGCTGCAAAGTATTTTGTAGACTGCACGGGGGATGCCGATTTGTCCTACCAGGCCGGCGTGCCCATGCAACCTATGCGGTCTGAACTACAGCCTGCGACACTGATTTTCATGTTAGGCGGTGTTGACACCGACTCGCTCCCTATGATCCGCCACAGCAAGCAGGGAGTAAATTATCATGACCTGGACATCAGAAAGGTTTTGGAAGAAATTGGTAAGAAAACCGAATTACCTCAGTTTGGTGGCCCGTGGTATTGCGGGGTGCTTGATCACGGTCTTGTGCTGGTGAATATGACCCGCACTTACGCGAATATGGCGGATAACCGCCAGGCGACCAATACGGAGTGTCTGCTGCGGGAGGATGTTTTTACTTTTTTAGAGATTCTTAAAAATCACGCTCCGGCCTTTAAGGATGCCTATCTTGTCATGACTGCGCCGCAAACCGGTACGAGGGAGACCCGCAGGATACAGGGCGTGTATACGCTCG
>CAYXRN010000148.1:0-8077 GCA_964467635.1 uncultured Chitinophagaceae bacterium
ATGTTACTCCATTTTCATATATCCTTTGTGTCAAAATTTTCATGTAAGTTTGTATCAGACCAAAATAGTGATAAAATGAAGCTTCAAATAAAACGTGTATATGAAGAGCCGGCTAAAACAGACGGTTTTCGAATTTTGGTAGACCGGATATGGCCACGTGGAATGAAGAAAGAAAAGGCGGCTATCGACCTTTGGTTGAAAGAAATCGCTCCTTCTAACGAACTCAGAAAGTGGTTTGATCATGATCCGCAAAAGTGGAAAGAATTCCGTGAGCGCTACAGAAAAGAACTTAAGGACCATACAGAAGCGACAGATCAGGTGAGGCAACAACTAAAAAAAGGCAACGTCACCCTGGTTTACTCAGCTAAAGATGAGAATCACAATCAGGCCGTGGTCGTAAAGGAATATTTATCCTGATCAAGTCGGAGGGAAATAAGCTTAATCATGGACAACAAGGCGCTTATACTATTTGATGGTGTGTGTAACTTGTGTAATGGAGCCGTCCGGTTTATCATCAGACATGATGTACACGCATACTTCCAATTCGCCTCCCTTCAATCGCCTCAGGCCAAAAAAGTGCTCCGGGACAAAGGAATTGAAGGCGAAGGAATGAACAGTCTCGCATTAATTGAAAACGGAGTAATCTACCGAAAGTCTACTGCGGTACTAAAGATATTCCGTCATTTGTCCGGTTTATGGAAAGCCTGTAACTTATTTTTGGTCATTCCCAGATTTGTCCGGGATGGCATTTATGATTTTATCTCACGTAACCGATACCGGTGGTTCGGGAAAAAGTCAGTATGTATGGTCCCCAAACCCGAATGGCGGACCAGGTTTATCGATGAGAAACCCCAGGAATAATGAAGTCTTTCAAATGCTTAGCTTGTAAATATTACCAAATTCCATCCGTTTGAGCCAAAGTGCCCAAACGGATGGAAAGGATGACTCTATGATAAGTGTCTTCTTTAGATCCTTGTTTTTCGGTGCTCAATACCCTTCGTTTTGCGGATAATCCGGCCCTAGAAGGTTTATCTCAGCCTGTGGGATAGGCCAGTTGACCATATGTTTTTTGAATCGTTCTCTGGCTTCGGCGACGAACAAGACGCCATTATCATTTTCTGTTCCGGCGTGCTGCGTCATCTGCTCGTACATGACGCCCATTCTTTTAAGCGTATACCAACGCTGCCCTTCTCCGGCCAGTTCACGTGCTCGCTCATCCAATATCACTTGTTGATTAATCATGGTCAAAGGAGCGGCATGGGCTCTCTCCCTGACCTTATTTAATTGTTCCAGTGCCAGGGACGTATTTCCAAGGCGCATGTTGGCTTCAGCAGCAATGAGATAGGTTTCCGCCAGACGATAGATCGTGATGTTTGAGATCTGATTGGCCAAAGCCGGATCGGCATCTTCCTGCACATACTTCAAACAACCAGGGTTGAGTCTTTCATAATACATTTTCCTTTCAGATAAAGAAGAAGAATTTTCGCTCCATAACCGGATCGTATCTCCGAGTTTTTTACCGGAGGGCAGGGATGCCGGGTCGTTGTATGTGAAGTAGCTGATGTAATAAGTGCCGTCATCGCGGTCATCATCAGGGTCTTCCGCCAAAAGCTTCTGTAGGTATTTATTCAGCAGAACAAAACCAGCGCCGCTCCCGCCCATAGTGATGTCAAAATCAGCTCCTGTCTCTTTAGTATATTGCGGAATAAAATTCCAACTGATCCGGTTAGAATGGCCACCGCCGGTCACCTGATCTTCAAATTGCATCGCCCATATCGTCTCGGAATTATTAAGATCTCCCTTGAAGACATCGGCTGTATTATCCACGAGTTGAAAGTCTCCGGAGTTAAGAATCGCCTCCGATTGTGCCTTAGCTTCCTGCCAGTCTTGCTGCCATAAAGCTACTTTCGATTTTATGGTTCGGGCCACCGCTTGCGTGATACGCCCAAATTCCGGTGTCTGCCATTTCAAATGCGCGATCGCATAATCCAGGTCACTATTGATGAGCTTGTATATCTCTTCGGGTGGCGAATCATCGTTGATGATATCAAACGCATTCTCCGGGGTAGTAGGGTCGGTGGTCAGATAAATATTATGAAACAGGCGGAAGAGGGTAAAATAAGCATACGCCCGCCAACATTTGGCTTCTGCCAAGATTTGTATTCTTGAAGAATCAGAGATATCCTCTAATTTTTCCGCTGATTGAATAATGCGGTTGGAACGTAAAACTATTTTATAATACGTCTTCCACCATTTGTCATATCGTGTCGTACCATAGTCAGAAAGGCTCGCTCCCCAGGCCAGCGTACCGTACAAATAGATTTCACCGGCACGAGTAAATAAAATATCCGACTTCGCTGGCAGCAACACCGCCATTGCATAATTCCATTCTCCATCTTCATACAAAGAACGGTTTACGTTATACAAGGCTACGACAGCTGATTGTAGCCCTTCTTCCGTATTATAGACAAAATCCGCGGAAATATTAGATACCGGCTTTTCAACTAAAAACTTCTTGCAGGAAGGCAGAAAAATACTAGCAACTATAAACAGTAAAATAGCCTGAATTCCTGTTTTATTGATCGATTTTCTCATGACAAATATTTTTAAATTAAAACCCTATATTCAATCCCACAGTAAATGCTTTTGCATCCGGAAAAGAACCCGGATTAACTTCGGGACTGTATGATTTATAATGTGTGATCGTAAATAAATTCGTGGCCGTCAGATAAAGTCTGGCATTGTTGATTCTTATCCTGTCCATCCATGCCGAGGGAAAGGTATAGCCCAGGGTTAATGTCCTTAATCGCACATAAGAGGCGTCCTGTACCGCTAACGCGTAAAGGTAAGACTGCGTATCTGATTGCGGGATTGGCCACTTTTTGGAAGGATGTTCTGGGGTATAATAAGGAATCTTAATTCCATTCAAAGCCCCCTGTAGCGTACCGCCAAATTCATACGTACTCAAATAGGGATTTAATTTCAATGCTCCTTCTACAAAGTATAGGTCTACCATGAGATCGAATCCTTTGTAGCGTACACTGGTTGAAAATGAACCATACCAGTCGGGGGCAGCTTTGAAAATATAATTATCCTCATCGTTAATGACGCTGTCTCCATTCTTATCGACTACTCTGATATTCCCTGGAACAATGTTCGGCTGGTCTTTTTGCGCTGAATTTTGAATCTCTTTTTCACTTTGAAAAATGCCGTCGAATTTCTTTTGATAAATAACTTCGATCGGATGTCCGACAAAGCGATTACGTGCGATGTCATCTTTCGGATTGCCGTTTTTATCTACCAATCCCGTTTTGAGTATTTCGTTTCTATTGGCAGCAAAAGTAACGGTGGCTGACCAGTCGAGATTTTTCTGTCTGATAATATCACCAGCTATATTGGCCTCCACGCCATGATTTCTGGTTTCTCCCCCATTGGTTATGGTATAGGAATATCCGGTATTTCCCGGCAGGGAAACATCTACCAGCAAATCTCGGGTATGGGTGTCATAGTATGCCAGTGTACCGGTAATACGGCTTCTGAATAGGGCGAAGTCCAAACCAAGGTTAAAAGTCGTGGAAGTTTCCCACGTAAGATGGGGGTTGGGTAAATTGCTGCCCGGCATGAATCCGGCCGTGGTTTCACCACCAAAAACATAAGGGAAGTCCTCTACTATACCTAACGTCTGATATGGATCAATAGCTTCATTACCTATAGAGCCGTAACTCAGCCGAAGTTTCAATTGATCAATGGCAGAAACGTCCTTCAGAAAATTCTCATGATTGATCTTCCAGGCAAATGCTGCCGACGGGAAAAAACCTCTTTTCTTGCTTTTCGCAAATACCGAAGAAGCGTCACTTCTTCCGGTAAAGGTAAATAAATATTTGTCCAGCAAACTATAACGAATCCTTCCCATATAGGACAATAGCCGCCTTCTATACCCGTCTCTGTCGGCCATCTTGTTTAACGCACCCGTCAGGCCATTGTAGCCCAATATATCGCTGGTAAAGCCGGTTCCTGTAGTTTTTGTATGAATATAATCAATTTGGTTGACCCCTTGCATCGCCGTGATCGCAAACTGGTGAGCCATACCGATTTGAAAATTATAATCTAAAATATTCTCAATCAAATACTCCTGTCGACGACTGTTCTCAACAATAGCTTCTCCGTCAGTATATTGGCCCACGCCATGCTGGCTGGTCATATATACATTGTGATAACGGTTATAACGCCTGAGTGAGGTATTCAATTTATAATGCAGATTCTTTAGGATCTGGTAGTTACCAACAAGATTAATAGTAAAGGAATTGTCTTTGGCCTGATTAGTGGATTCCTTCAGGTTCCATAACGGATTGATTAAGGTACTGTTAGCTCCCAAAGGATATTTATTAATCGAGCCGTCGTCATTAAAAGCCTTTGCCAGAGGTGAAATAGTGATAAAATCCAGGTTACTGGATTCTATATTCTGTACATCGGTCATAAGACTTAAATTAGCGCGCACGTTGATCTTATCGGAAATTTCCTGATCAAAATTAAACCGGAACGTTCCGCGTTTATATCCCGAAGTGGGGATAAGGCCGGCCTGATCAAAATAACGAATACTGCTGTAATAGCGTGTTTTATCCGTTCCTCCGCTCATACTGAGGTCATGACTGGTTAGTTTCGCTGGCCGAAGGATCAAATCCTCCCAGTTTACGAACCGTCCTTCCTTAAGGGATTCCCTTTCAAATTTATTGAAAATCGTAGAATCGTTCAGGTATTCCCCATTGGTCGTCCTGTACGCCTCTCTGCGTAATTGGGCAAATTCTCTAGGACTATACAAGTCAAAATTTTTGGTTAACTTCTGGACGGTATAATACCCATGATAATTAACCTGTAGTTGACCTGCTTCACCTCTTTTTGTAGTAACAAGGATAACGCCATTAGAAGCGCGGGCCCCATAAATCGCCTGTGCGGAAGCGTCCTTCAGGATCTCAATAGAAGCAATATCTTCCGCGTTAATTGCATTAATATTATCTACGGGTACCCCATCGACAATAAACAACGGATCGTTTCCGCCGAGAATCGAACGACGGCCACGGATTAACATGCTGGAAGTACCGCCCGGCCGTGGATCGATCTGGGTTACTTTTACACCGGGGGCACGCCCCCTTAACATTTCCGCTACATTGGTCGTGGGAATCGCTTCTGCTTTCTCCATATTAACAGATGATACTGCTCCCGTTAGGTCGCTTCTCTTTTGGGTACCATAACCTACAACCACAATCTCATTAAGACCCGAAGCAGCTGCAGACAAAGTGATGCGAAAAGTGGTTTGATCGCCTACGGGAACCTCTCTGGTCTCGTACCCGATGTAAGAGACGACCAATACAGCGCTGTCCGGCACCTGTAGGGAAAAGTGGCCATTAGCGTCGGTTACCGTTCCACCGGAAGTCCCTTTTACCTGTATAGTTACGCCCACCAGTGGATTGCCAAGACTGTCCGTAACACTGCCGGCGATTTCTTTAATAACTGTTTTTGAATAGCCAATCGCAATGAGTTTGTTATCTAATACCTGCCAGGTCAGTCCGGTTTGCGCAAGCAAGTCACTCATTAGTTCGGGAACAGTCTTCCGGCTTACCGTCAGGCTTACCTTAGCCTTTTTAGGCAACAGGTCATTATTGTACAAAAAACGATAGTCACTTTTATGGCTAATTATTTTCAGGGCTTTTGAAATGGAGGAGTGTTCAAGCTTTAAATCAATTTTTGCATCCTGAGAATAGACTTTTGCAGAGGCCTGTAAACAGCAAATAAAGGTGCACAGGAAAATCAGTTTCATACAAAATAATATCTTTAAGCTCCTTGGGGATAAATGAAATGGAGCAAAATTGTATTTCTTTTTCATATCTTTACAAAGATTAATGGTGATCAATAGAAATCGGAAGATTGGTTAGCTGCCTTAATGACCGATTTCTTACCTTTAGTCGTTTATGGAAACGCATGGTTCGCCGCTATGCGTTTCCTTTTTGTTTGGTTATATAATGTTCATGTCTTCATAGGCTTTTATTTTTTTGAATTACTATATAAAATGACTTTATTATCTATTATCCTATAGGAAAAAGGTGTGGTTATTTGTAAGGCATTCAAAACCTGAAGCAAAGTTTCATCTTTAAAAGAGCCGGTTAAATGCCAGTTTTTCAGTCGTTTATTTTTAAATACAAATTTTTTCCCGTAAAAGCGCTCCAGCTCATAAGCCAGTTCTTCAAATGACATATCATAAAATGACAGGCGATCATCCATCCAGGCTGTTTCTGATAGCTTTCGGTCAACAGGATTTGGCTTTAATAGGGTCTTATGAACAGCGGCAATGGTATCTAACTTATTTGTGTTTGGACTCGAATCCAATTCATTGAGGTTAATCGTTATCTTTTCATTGGGTTTCAATAACAACTCCTGCTGGTCATTCTCATTAAGATCAAGGGCAATTTTTCCACTCAGCAAGGAGGCCTCGATAAAAGGCGTGTTCGGATAGGATTTTACATTAAAGCGTGTTCCTAGAACCTTAATGTCAACCCCTTGCTTGAGATGTACTACAAAGGGTATTTCCGCGTCTTTTGCCACATCAAAAAAACCTTCCCCTATTAAATAGACTTCTCTGTTTGCGCTATTAAATGCTTTGTCACATTTCAGCTTGCTTCCCTTGTTCAGCCATACTTTAGTACCGTCTTCCAACTCTATGGAAATAGCCTGGGTAGCCACAAAAGTTTCTACAACAGGGACAGTATTTGCCGCCTTTGGAGGAAATTGTTCTCTGGAAATAAATACTAATGCCGCCAGCCCGATGATCAATAATGCAGAAGCAGCGACCAGCCACGGTCTGTTTCTCATAAAAAATGCCCCCTTGCTTTTCCTTCTTCCCTCTGACGCTGAAGGAGTCTCGAATGACAACATCTTGTTCATCCTCAAAAAACCCTTATTCTCACGCCGCTTAATCTCTTCCTGCAGCAAAAGAGATTTGTTCACATTCACCTCTAGGTGCTGAAGGTATAAGAACGTTTGTTGCAGTGTCGCATCTTCCTTGAGAACACGCTGCAGCAGCTGCAGCTCTTCATCAGTAGCTTCTGCCGATAACACCTTTGCCATCAATTGCCAAACGTCTGTCTCCTTCATTAAAAATAGCGTCTTTATCTTTAGGACGGGAAAAAAATGGTTTACCCCTAAAAACTCGTCAAAAGTTTTGAGATTTTCCTTACTTTTACTTTTAAGAACAAGAAATCTATCGACCCGACTTCAATGGATCAGCAGGAAATACAAGAATGTCTTTTTAGGATAGCTTCAGAGGAAGACTCGATGTCTTTCAAGCGCCTGTACCACCATTATTTTTCCCGCCTATTTCAATTTTCTTTCGTAATTGTTCATGCCAAAGAGCCTGCTGAAGAGATTGTCAATGACGTTTTTATTAATTTATGGCGGCGAAGGTCACAGCTCTATAGAATTGAAAATCCGGATGTTTATTTTTATGTTGCCGTAAAAAACAAGTCCTTGGATTACCTGAGCAAAAACCATCTGAAAGAGTTCGTAGATCTTCAGCAAATAAGTGAGGGCTACCTACAATTCTCAATAGATCCCGAAGAAATAATGATTACTAAAGAGTTAAAAAAGAAAATTGAAGCCGAGGTAGATCAACTTCCCTCCCGTTGTAAACTTATCTTTAAACTCATCAGGGAAGATGGTTTAAAGTACCGGGAAGCAGCAGCCATTCTAAACTTATCAATTAAAACGATTGAGGCGCAAATGGCTATAGCTGTTAAGAGATTATCTGGTCTTGTTTTGGAATCTTCTTCAACAAAAAAAAATCCTTCCTCAGATCATTTAAAAACTTGAGCCTTCGCTCATACAACAGCGTGCACTTACCGAGTAACCAAGCTCAACACCCAAGTGACTCCGGCTATTTAAGGAATCCTGCAATTTATAATATTTAGAAAATGTGAAAATATTTTAATCTTGTTATTCCTATGGTTATCAGAAAGCTTTTTTACAAAATTGGAGCCGATGGGTTGGGCTTCGGGCTTCACAGACCTACGCTTCTCAAAAGAAGTCT
>CAYXRN010000149.1:0-7645 GCA_964467635.1 uncultured Chitinophagaceae bacterium
TTTAAAATGAATTAGCAGTAGCAATGATACGGGGGATAACCCTCGGATATTCTAATGCACCTCGTAGAAGAAAGGGGCGATTATCAGAGGCCAATTGAGCAGTAATTATTTTGTGTCAAACATAAAAGCATTTTTATTATGCATCGTAATGATTTAAAGGAAGTTATACCAATTGGCTTTATGATGTTATTGCTTATCTTAGCAAGTTGCGGCAAAAGCCAAAATACCCATCCTGAAACAAATAATAAACCGCCGAAGAAAGAAAAATATAATGTTCTTTTTATCGCAGTTGATGACCTAAATGATTATATAAGTATACTCAGGAATTATCCGGGCATTAAAATGACTAATATAGATCAATTTGCCAAAACATCAGTCAATTTCACACATGCTTACGCTGCTGCTCCCGTATGCAATCCATCTCGCATCGCAGTCTTAACCGGATTAAGCCCGTTTCGAACAGGTTGTATGAATAATGGAAAATTCGATTGGTATCAGGACTCACAGCAAGCCGTAGCAGCTACCCTGCTTCCGGAAATATTTAAAAAGAATGGCTACACAACCATGTGGTCGGGTAAAATTTTCCATACAGGAGCGCATCGGGCACAATCAAGACCCAAAATATCCAGGCTTAAAAATATGTGGGACGACATGACGCACCATGATGGTGGGTATGGCCCTTTCCCAAAGGTTCAACATACGCCCTTAAAATGGTGGGACTGGCAAATGTGGATGGGCTCTGAGCTCCATTTACCTGATGCCGTCAATACAAATTACACGATTAAACTCTTGCAGAAAGATTATAATAAGCCCTTTTTCATTGCATTAGGGTTATATCGCCCGCATACACCCTGGGTAATCCCAAAGCGTTTTTTTGAAATGCACCCATTAAGTAAAGTCCAAACCCCTGACGTGCCAAAAAATGACTTACAGGACATTCCGATTATAGGAAAGAAGTATGCAGACTTCGGGGCAGATTTAAAGAATATTAAAAAAAGAAAAGAATGGAATAAACTTCTCCGCGGGTATTTGTCTGCAATTTCCTATACAGATTATAATATTGGAAGAGTATTGGAAGCTCTAAACAATAGTCCTTATCGGGATAATACGATCATCGTTTTATGGGCGGACAACGGACTACATTTGGGGGAAAAACATCATTTTGGTAAAAATGCATTGTGGGAGCAGGACGAACATGTAATGCTTATGATGCGTATCCCGGGGATAACCGATGTAGGTAACAGGGCCCAGCCGGTAAGCTTGTTAGATATTTATCCTACGCTTGTTGATATTTGTAATCTATCCAAGCCTTCTCAGAAGTTAGATGGTCTGTCTTTGGCGCCGCTAATAAAAAACAAAAACATCGATAGACAACGTCCAGTTATTACATATTACCGCCACGGAAATCAACCTGTAAGTGCTTCCGTACGTACTACAAAATGGAGGTACATCAGGTATTACGACGGCTCAGATGAGCTGTACAATGAACAAAAAGATCCAAATGAATGGCATAATCTGGCTAATCAACCAAAAAACAAAGACATCGTAGAGAAACTGGCAAAATGGCTGCCTCAATAGATCGAAGGAATTAAACTATTAGACCTATAGATAATAGAAAGATTTAAATTTTATGAATGGTGTACTTAATATAATGTTAGAAATTGTCCTGGTAACAACTCTTTTTATAGCTTGTGATAAAAAAGGCACGCCCAATAACGATAATCCGGATAAAGACAGCTCAAAAAAAACCGAACGGGCACCGCAACTGGGCGCCAACTTTAACGCCAACTTAAGACCGGATTTTGTCCGGTTTTCAGAACTTAAAAACTCAAGAACAACGTGGATTCGAGGTATGATACCTTTTTTTCAGCTCTATAAGAAATACAAAGATGGCAAAAAGTGGTATAACGATGGAAGAATTCTAACTTATAGAAAACTTCAAAAAAAGGGCTATAAAACAGTTCTAGCCATCAGATACATGTTCAGAAGGCATAACCTGTCTATTCCAGAAAAAGGGACAACACAATTTAAGGACTATATGCGGTTTACCGATGCTCTTCTCCGGGTACTACTACCATCAACTAATATCATAGTTCCAGGCAATGAACCGATTCTTGCTGCACTTAAAAAAGACAAAAAAAGCCAGCGTCTTGTCGTCTTCTATGAAGAAGTCGCCAAACATACTCATACTTATATTAAGAAGCATAACCTCAGTATCCCTATATTTATAGGTTCATTTGCCAATCCTTATAAGCCGGTTAAACAAAATAATATACCCTATACCGATTTGCTTACCTTTGCTAAAGAAACCGATTGGGTACAGGGCGTCGACATACACATACATCATTCTGATAATAAACAGATTTCCGAAGCCATGGATTACATCAACAACAGGATTCGCCCTGATCAATACATTATGATTTCAGAGTTTTCTTTAGTAGCCTGGTGGGGCAAACATCGCGACGATAATCTTTCAGCAGCATTCACCACAAAATATTCGCTGCCTGAAGGGGTGGACAAGGTTTGGGAATACCTAAACTATGCACTAAAGAATCCACGTCCGCTTGAAGAATGGAATGATTGGAACAAGATGACTTCCTGGTTAGAAAGCCGCCGGCATTACCTTTGTAATGCATGGAAAATATTTACAGGCTATCCCAAGTTTTGGTTGGCTTTCTATTCATTCAAACTTGGCTGGCCACCTCATTTTTCGCCTACAGACCCTGCCTGGATTCTGAACGCTTTACTGGTTAACAAAACCGTTGTTCATCGTCCAGACGGAGACGCCTATGGAAGGATTTGGTACATGAATGATTTCAAAGCAATACAAAACGGTACTCAGACGTCATGTGATCAATAATTACTTTATCATGAATACAATAGTAAACATTAAAACAGGTCTTAACTACTTGAGCAGCCGTTTTCCAATCCAGGCAATGATCTGTTTGATCTTATTTTCCTTGACCACAACCAGTTGCAAGGCACAGGACAACAGCAAGCCGGAAAGCAATACGGGACGAGGGCAAAATAAATATAATGTATTGTTTATAGCCGTCGATGACCTAAACGACTATGTAAGCGTACTCAGGGGCTTCCCCGGTGTAAAGATGCCTAACCTGGGGCGGTTCGCCCAGACTTCCATAAATTTCTCACACGCCTACGCAGCCGCCCCCGTATGCAATCCTTCCCGCATCGCTGTGCTTACCGGCTTAAAACCTTTGCGGACAGGCTGCATGAACAATGGGAAGACCGGCTGGTTCCAGGGTTCTCAGGAGGCTGTTGCAGCTACCCTGCTGCCGGAAATCTTTCATAAAAATGGATATACCACCATGTGGTCGGGAAAAATTTTTCACACAGGCGCTGAGCGCGCCCAGTCAAGGCCCAAATTAGCCCGTCTTGATGCCATGTGGGATGACAAGACCGGACACGATGGCGGCTACGGTCCTTTCCCCCAAAAAGCGCTTAAACACACCGACTTGAAGTGGTGGGATTGGCAAGCATGGACGGGGTCCGAAATCAAATTACCTGATGCCCGCAATACCGAAATCACCATCAAGCGCCTGCAACAAGATTATGACAAACCTTTTTTTATCGCCTTAGGACTTTATCGTCCACATACCCCTTGGGTTATTCCGAAACGATTCCTGGACATGCACCCGCCGGAAGCGATACAACACCCTCAGGTACCGAAAAATGATCTGGAGGATATTCCCTTAATTGGCAAGAGATGGGCCGGCAAGGGACCTGACCTGAAAACCGTTAAAGAAAAGAAGGAATGGAAGACGATGATAAGGGGCTACCTCTCTGCCATTTCCTATACGGACTATAACATAGGACGCGTTCTGGATGCGCTGAATAACAGTCCGTATAAAAATAACACGATCGTTGTTTTATGGGCGGATAACGGACTGCATCTGGGAGAAAAACATCATTTTGGCAAAAATGCTTTGTGGGAACAGGACACCCATGTCATGCTGATGATTCGAGTACCGGGAATGAAACAGGGCGATACCAGAAGCCAACCGGTAAGTTTGCTGGATATCTATCCCACTTTGGTAGATCTGTGTGATTTACCGCAGCCTAAGCAAACATTAGATGGCTTATCGCTGGTTCCTGTGATTAAAGATAAAAATTATGACCGGAAACGCCCTGCTATTTCTTATTATCACCGGGGCAGTGACCCGGCCAGCACCGCCATCCGCACAGAGGACTGGCGATATATCAGGTATCATGATGGCACCGAAGAGCTGTACAATGAAAAGGAAGACCCCAATGAGTGGGATAATTTAGCTAATCAACCCAAATACAATGCAATAATACAAAGGTTGTCAAAGTGGCTGCCTAAGTAAGTCCGGTATTACCAGAATCTTACAACAAATAGTATTTATGTCTGTTTTTAAAATACCAAGTTTTCTTTTCCTTGTCATAGTGACCATGTTGGTTTCCTGTTCCAAGGATAACAACAACGATACGGGTCTGGCACCAGAAGATAATAACCCACCTTCTCAATCTCAGCAGGAAACCGTAGCCATTTACCCCGCCGCCACTTCATATTTTTCTGATCCTTTTCCAGTCCGTCCCTGGATAACAGGAAACACCAAATTTTTCTATGGCACCAAAGGCAACATCCTCTCTTGCAAGGGCCCCTTGAAAGAAAATGGTTTTTCCCTTTCAGGTAAAACAATTATAGCAAACGGCATGTTACAACCTTACATCAAGGACAGCGGGATAAAGGTGAAGGGCTACTGGGCAAAAAATGTATTCCGAGATCAAAACAAACATTGGCATATGGTCGCCTCCGCCAGGATAGCAAAAGGAAATACAAAATGGACTACGCTTGTTCATTTAACCCCTTCCCCTGGTGAAAAATGGAGTGAAACAGCACCCATCACGCATTGGACAATCGACAAAATGCTCGTAGGCTCCCCCTTGGAGCCGGCACTGGCCAACTATGCCGGAAAATATTTTAGAGACGGAACAGCCTTATGGTTGATTTACGTAAGGCGTACGCCGGGAACGGAAAAAAATGGTATTTATGCACAAAAGATGATAAATTTTAAAGAACCGGATAAAAGTATACCGCCTACGCTGTTACTTGGTCCGGGCTGTTGCTTCAATTCGGAATACAGAAACGGTACAAAAGGATTAAAACTCATTGAAACCGGTAACCTGGTAAAGATAAAGAATAAATATATCCTTGCTTACACTGTAGGCGATTATGCCGTAGATAACTACAAAATAGGAATAGCCTTCTCAGACGATTTTCTCGGGCCTTATAAAAAGATACTAAAAAAAGATGAGCACAACATCTGGGGAAACGGCGCGGGAGAACCGGAAGTGGAATATTTGTTACAGGCACAAAAACCCAGCTGGCCGCACTACATAAAAGGCAAGGTGAAGGCTCCTGGTGTACCCTCTCTAGACCAGGACAAGTCGGGAAACTGGTATTTATTTTTTGCTGGTTATAATCCATTCGAACCATTTACCAAAAAGAAAAAGTACAGGCCGGGACACCGGCGGCCTTTCTTTGTTCCGTTGGAAGTAAACATTCCGGATACACCGGTCAAAAACACATCGCCCTATAAGTTAGACGAATGGATCAAACTTCTTAAAAAATAAAAAGGCTGCAAAATGAAAAGATTAGTTCATTTTTTGTTTATCATTATTTTAGCCGGGGGGTGTTCATCTCAAGAGGTCAAGCATGTTGTTCTTATCTCCCTTGACGGTTCCCGTCCGGAATTTTACATGGATACGTCCTGGCCGGCACCCCATTTACAACAATTAAAAAAAGAAGGGGTGTATGCGGCAAAAGGTATTGAAAGCGTTTTCCCATCCGTTACCTTTCCGTCTCATACGACCATTATTACGGGGGCCTACCCTGCTACACATGGCATCTATTATAATACGGTTTTTGGCAAGGGCATATGGTACTGGTTTGCAGATTCCATCAAATGTAAAACACTATGGGATGCTGCGAAAGAAGCCGGAATGACTTCCGGTGCCGTCTTCTGGCCGGTAACTGCTGGCGCACCGATTAATTATAATTTTCCAATTTTACGCCCGGGCCATGGCATAACCGGTAACAGGCTTTCTGTAAAGCTTCCTTACATTACACCTAAGAATTTATTAACGGACATTGAAATGAAAACAGGGAAAAAGTTTACCCCTGAAGATCTCACGACCAAAAACTACGCACAGAGCAAAACGATTGCCACCATTTCTAACTACATCATTAAAAAATACAAACCCAACCTGATGGCTATTCATTTTGTAGGAATTGACCACATGGAGCATCGTTTTGGGACGAAGGGCCCGGAAATAACATCCGTTGTGCGGGTTACCGATAGTTTAGTCGGTACCGTCCTACAAGCCATTAAAGACGCCGGCATCTGGAAAAACACGGCGGTAATCATTACCGGCGACCATGGTCATACCAATACCAAAGCCTCTTTCTCCCCCAATGTTTACCTGGCCCGTCATGGCTTGATCACAGCGAATGACTGGAGCGCAAAGTTTCGTGCGGCTGGAGGATCTGCCTTCCTGTATTTAAAAGACAAAAGCAACCAGTCGTTGTTAGATTCGGTAGTGAGCATCTTAAAAAATACACCCGAATATAAAGCAGGCCTCTTCCGAATATTGGATAGAGCCACCTTAGACAAGATGGGTGCTAATTCCAGTGTATCTCTGGCGCTTGCCATGAAAGAAGGTATAACGGCGAAAAATGGCATAAAAGGAAAAATACTCAGCAAACACAAAGGCCATGCCCGGAGTACACACGGTTATGATCCCGCATATCCATCCATGCATACTGGATTCATCGCGATTGGTGCAGGAATAGCAGGCCATAAAAATATCAGTGGGATGGGGATAAAAGACATTGCACCTATCGTCGCTCATTTACTGCATCTGAATTTTGATGCACCGGATGGGAAATTGTTTCCGGGGGTTATAAAAGAATGAAGAAAACAAAATACAGCGCAATGCTAAAAATACCGTAGCCCTATAATTTCAGAACTCCTGACCTTTGCCTCAATTTAGAGTAGTTTCGAGGGGTTGTTTCGCAAAGATAAAAAGCATTATTTTTGGGAATGCAATTAAGACTACCGTTATTTCCGTCAGGGACAAAAATGATATCAGACTGCCTTGGTAGGTATGAGCAAGACGGTATCGTCCAGTACATAGCCAATGGAATGCCGATTTATGCTCATCGGAAAGACGACCTAAATGCCTTTCGTTATATCACCAGTAACTTTATTGAGATGCATTTATGCCGTAAGGTAGATATTTAAAGGTGTTTCCATGTAAGGAAAGACTTTGTATATAGAGCGCATAAAAGGTTTATTGAACAGGGGGAATCAGTTTTTTGGCAAAGATAAAAGAAGGGATCAGAGAGTCCGCTATCCGGTATCACGTTCAGCACGGTTAGTCGATTACATCCCATTCACGCTAAAGCGATGGATAGGGATTACACTCTGTTTTATAAAGTTGTTACCACATTATAATTTTTAACATAAGACTGGGGACACTATTAGTCAAATGCTGTTAGATTCGTAACTGCAACAAATCATACAACAGAAAAATACTAAAAATGCACCGGCCGCGTGCGGAGTGCACGTGGTTACGCTATGGCATATCCATCCTGCAT
>CAYXRN010000150.1:0-7591 GCA_964467635.1 uncultured Chitinophagaceae bacterium
TATTCACAATCTGAAGCTGCATGAACGCCTACATAACCACCCCCTGCCTGAATATATCGCTCAAAATCGGCCTGCTGTATATAATTGAGTACATTTCCCGTAGTATTTAAAAAAACGACCGCGGAATATTTTTTTAAACTGTCCTCGGTAAACCATGCGGCATCCGTCGTGGTATCAACATCAAAGTGATGGATTTTACCCATTTTTTGAATGGCTTTCACGCCGTCGGGTATGGATGCATGATGAAAACCGGATGTTTTGGTAAATACTAACACACGGGGCTGCTCTTTGCGTTTTTTAGTACATCCCGCTACAAAAAGCGCCAAGGCAAGGAGTATAAATAAGTGTCTCTTCATAAATTCCGGTCATTAAAAATGGCGAGCAAGGTACAATGCCTCCACCAAAGTTGCAAGAGAAATCGGACACCTTCTCCTATCGGCTTCAAAATTCCTTCAGAATAAAATAGTAATTTGCCCGTCTAATGAAAGTATTGGTCATTGAAGATAATAAAGAACTGGCACAAAACATTACTGATTATCTCCTGAAAGAAGGCTGTGTTTGCGAGCTTTCAGGGAATTACCGGGAGGCTATTGATAAATTAAGCGTCTTCTATTATGATTGTGTCGTACTTGATATCATGCTGCCTGATGGAAATGGACTGGACATTTTGCGTTTTATCAAATCAGAACATAAAAACAGCGGCATCCTAATCATTTCTGCCAAGAATGCCTTGGATGATAAAGTAAATGGCCTTGAAATCGGTGCTGATGATTACCTGACCAAGCCTTTCCACTTGCCTGAGCTCAACGCCCGGCTCAAAGCCATCTACCGGAGAAAGTTCCTACAGGGCAATGAAATCCTCACCTGCAACGAAATCCATATTAATACCAGTAAAATGGAAACCGTTGTATATGAGCAACCCCTGGATCTTACCCGTAAAGAATACGCGCTGCTGCTTTATCTTATCATTAACAAAGACCGTGTCCTCACCCGCCAGTCTATTGCAGAGCACCTGTGGGGAGATTATGTCGATAATCTGCTAAATTTTGATTTTGTTTACCAACATGTTAAAAATCTGAGAAAGAAAATCATACAGGCCGGAGGAACCGACTATATTGAAACCGTCTATGGACTGGGATATAAATTCAATACCAGTAAAAAATGAAGCTGACTTACAAATTTGCAGTGTTTTACTTGCTCATCACTTTAGTCATTTTATTGGTTGGTGGCGTGATCACTTTTTACAACATCAAAAAAGAGGTAGATCAGGAACAAGCCAGATATTTACGGCATCGGATCAGTCTTATTTCAAAAGAAATCGAAAGAGGAGTACCTATTGATTCGCTTACCAGTCACGAAATAGAAATCCGCCATCTTCCGTCAAACATACCCACCGTGGCGCTAGCGATTTCCGATACATTGATCTGGCATGATTACCTGCACCGGAAAGAACCTGAAGTAAAGCTATCCGTGTCCAAGAAAATAAACGGGAGCCATTATTATATATCCACACATGATTCCATGATCGAATCGGATGACATTACGGAAGCGGTATTGAAGTCGCTCATCGGAATCTATATCTTGTTTCTTGCGGTCACAGGAGTTCTTACTTTCATTGCCTCAAAATATCTGCTATCTCCTTTTCATAAAACATTGCATGCCATTCAGACTTTTAGACTAAAGCAAAAGCCAAAATTCGATTTTCCAAAAACCAACACGGTAGAATTTAAAAGGCTGAATATCTTTTTACAGCAGATGATTAACAAGGCACAGCAGGATTATCAAACCTTAAAGGAATTTACAGACAATGCCTCCCATGAATTAAGAACGCCTTTAGCTATTATTCGCGGAAAACTTGAATTGCTCTTAAATACAAACATTGACGACCGGCAGGCGAAGCTGATCATCAGCGCGCACAATTCCCTCGAGACACTCAGCAAAATGAGCCACTCCCTCACCCTGCTTTCCAAACTGGACAATCAGGAATTCGCATCCCCGGAAGCGATTAATATCAGCAACCGCTTAAAAGATAACCTGTTTGCCTTCCAGGAGCTCATTGAAATGAAACACCTCCATTTGCAGAAAGCAATAGCTGAAAATGTCGTAATCCATATACATCCGGTCCTGGCAGATATATTGATTAATAACCTATTGAGCAATGCAATCCGACATAATCAAAAAGAAGGCCGTATTCAGATCAAACTCACAAACGAATACCTGGAGATTGCCAATACGGGAAAGCCACTGGGTATTTTACCCGAAGAAATGTTCATCCGGTTTAAGAAAAACAACCAGAGTGCTGATTCCGTCGGGCTCGGCCTTTCTATTGTTCAACAAATTTGCAAGCAAAGTAATATTCGAATTCATTATGAATATAGCGATGGAAATCACCATTTTAAGTTATCCTTTGGCTATACGAGGTAAAATAACAGTATGCTTCAGGATTTCTTCAAATTGTCTTCAGGATTTTGATAAACAGAATGGGGATATTTGCGTTTTAATAAGAGAGCAATTATAATTCTATAATCTATGAAAGCCGCTGTTTTACTTATTTATTTAATATTTCTTTTTATTCCCGCTGTTCAGGCACAAATATCCGGCGGTGGCAGTATCAAAGGCCAAGTCGTTGACAATGGGAGATCAGGTATAGGTTTCGCATCCGCCGTGTTGCTGCAATTGCCTGATTCTTCTATCATAACAGGGGCTAAAACAGAAGACAATGGGAGATTTGAACTAAATAATGTCCCTCCCGGACAATATGCTCTAAGGATAAGCTATCTTGGTTATTTAACACAAACACTAACAGGAATCGAGGTAGAAGAAGGTCATACAGAAAACCTCGGCGTAATCATCCTAAAGAAAGACAATCGGCTCTTGGATGAGGTACTCGTGGAAAGCAGTATTCCAGCAGTACAATATGAACTGGATAAAACGATCTTCAATATTACAGATGATATCCGGGCTATGAGCATCAATGCCACCCAGATCCTGGAAAATATTCCCATGGTGGAACTGGATGAAAATGGGGTACCAAGTGTGATGGGACAAGGGGTAACCGTTTTAATCGATGGCAGACCTTCCCGAATTTATGGAGATGATATTGAAACCGTGTTGAAGCTCATTCCGGCAGGAACCCTTAAAAAAGTAGAAGTCATTACTAATCCTTCCGCGCGATATGCCACGGAGGAGGGCGGTATTGTATTGAATATAATCACCAAGTCAGAACATCTGATCGGATTAAGCGGAATGGCTTCACTAAGCGGAAATACAAATGGAGGCTATTCCCCGGCAGTAAGTATTAACCTTACACGAAAAAGGTTTGGTTGGAATAACAGCTTTAGTTTCGAATATGACAGAGACCCTTTTGAAAGTTATCTCAATAGAAAAAACCTACTCGATACCATCTTTTACACCGACCAATCCCGTACAGGCACTGAAATTGATAAAGACTTTTCCTATAACGGAAACTTATATTATGAAATTACAAAGCAAGATCGAATTGGTATATTCTTTGGTCTGGGGCACGACAGGGAAGATCAAACAGAAAAACTCATTACCCAGAGGCGTAACGGAGATAAAGAATTACTTTCTTCCTATATCAGAAACATTAGAGGGCATGAAAATTCCTGGCAATACCATGCAGGGATCACCTATAAAAAAACGTTCCAGGACAACGAGGACCATATTCTTGATTTTGAAGCCTATTATTCCAAACGGGACGATAGAGACGATGAACTTTTCGATCAGCAAAGCGAGTGGGCGGGGCTCAATGAGTTGAAACATCATTTTACCACCAGTCATGACAACGGGTTTACCATAGATTTGGATTATGTGCAGCCTTTCAGTGAAAAATCCAGGCTGGAAGCTGGTTTCAGGGCGGAATGGGAAACAGATAACAACGACTTCACCCCTAAATATTTTGATGATTCTGCCGGTAAATATCTGATTAATGATACCCTGCTCAATGACTTCGTTTCACATGACCAGGAATATTCTCTTTATGCCATGTACCGGACAGAGATCAAAAACTTTAGCTTACAAGCGGGGTTAAGGCTTGAAAAGGAATTACTTATTACGAAACAACATATTCTGAATCAAAATTTTCACAATGAATTTCTTAATTTAATTCCCACATTGAACCTTTCCTACCGATTCAAAAATAAAGACAATATTTCTTTTAGTTACAGCCGGAGAGCCGACCGCCCCTGGTGGCGGCAATTGAATCCTTTTGTCGACTACTCCGATCCGGAAAACATCCGATCGGGAAACCCGGATCTCAAACCCGAGTTCGACAATTCCTTTGAACTGCGTTACGGAAAATTCATCAACCAGTTTAGCCTCTATGGTGCTGTTTTTTATCGCCATACTTACCAGCCTATTCAAAGAATCAGAACTATCAATAAAGACGGCGTATCCTATATGACGTATCAAAATAAGGGGAAAGAAAATTACTTTGGGGTAGAAACAGGATTCAGTGCGGATATTATTCCTGATTGGACGGTACGGACGAACATTGGCATCAGAAGAAATGAGGTACTGGGCTTCGAACGGCAATACAGCAACTGGTCATTTAACGGCAGATTTTCTACTTATTTCCCGCTGCCGTGGGAAGTAAGAGGCTTCGCTTATGTTCACTATCGGGGTCCAAGATCGGTCGCGCAAGGCAAGCGGGATGGCATGCTGTATAGCGATTTAGGCATTAGGAAATCATTCTTTAATAAGAGAGGAGATATTTCTCTGCGGCTTTCCGACGTTTTTAACCAGCGCAGATGGGCCGGTTCCTTAATAACAGACGAATTTATTGAAACCAGCAGTCACCAATGGTCATCCCGAAACCTAAGGCTGAGTATCAGTTATATATTCGGGAAGCTGGAGGCTGGAAAAGATAAAAATGATAAGGAACAACCTGCTGAAGAGGAAAGGGAAGGCGAATTTTAGAAAGTAGAGACCAGGAGGAGGTGGTAGACAACTGCCATGACCGATAAATTAAGCCTCTAATTGCTATTCCAGTTCTGTTCCATGACAGCAGTCCTTTAGCTTTCTATCACCAAAGTAATTGACCTTTATGCTTTCTTAGGCATCTATAGAAAAGCTGAATCAAACCTATTTGTAAACCTGTTCCATTTTTTCCAGTGGTACGTCCTTGGTTTCAAAGATATAACGACGTACAAAAATAATCATAGCCAGATTTATAATTCCATACATAAAAAATGTAGTTGCTGATCCTAATCCGGACAATAAAACCGGAAAAGTAAAGGAGACAATAGAATTCATCACCCAGTTACCAAATACGGCAAAAGAAGTAGCATGGCCCCGAATTTTATTTGGGAAAATCTCTGCCACATAAACCCATAAGACGGCACCCCATGTACAGGCAAAAGCACCGATGTACAAAAATATTAAGATTAACACAAAATAGTTGTCGACGTTATTTGTATAGAATAATCCGCCGATGATCAACATACAAAGCCCCATAAATAAAGAGCCACCCAACAATAATCTTTTACGGCCAAACCTATCAATCATGGTAAACGCAATAAGCGTAAAGATCAGATTAACTACGCCTGTCAAAACTGTCTGAAAAAGAACGCTTCCTCCTACATTCGTTTTTTCAAAAATCATTGGAGCATAATAAAAGATAATATTTATCCCTGTGAGTTGGGCGATGGAAGCAAATACGATTCCTATTATCACCACGCGTTTGTAACGGGCAGAAAAGATTTCACTAAATTTTATTTTACGGCTGTCTTTCTTCAAGTCTGCTTGTACTAGAGTTACCTCCTTCCGGGCTTGCTCTGAGTGATATATTCTTCCAAAAATATGCTCCGCCTTTTCCAATTTTTCTTTCAACACCAACCACCTGGGACTTTCAGGAACAAACAACAACAGCAGAAAGAATAAAAGTGAAGGCACAACTGCCGCTGCCAACATATATCGCCAATGATTATGAGCGGTAAGGAAGGTGTAATCAGCATTCGCAATAAAATAATTGGATATGAAAGCAATCAATATGCCAATCACAATGGCCAGCTGCTGCATCATTCCCAAACGTCCACGAAAAGAAGGAGGGGCAATCTCGGAAATATAAATCGGCGCTAAGGTAGAAGCCATACCAATAGCTAATCCGCCAATAAGCCGGTAGATTACCAGTTCTGTCATACTACTGGCAATCCCGCTTCCTATAGCTGCAACTACAAATAATACGGCTGTAGCCGCCATCATTTTTTTTCTCCCGTATTGATCCGCCAGCCTTCCAGCAAAAAAGGCGCCGGGGATACAACCAATCGATGCAGCCGCTACAACCAATCCAATAGCAGCATCTGTCAAACTGAAATAGCTTTTTAAAGAAGATAAGGCACCCGCAATAACAGCGGTATCAAAGCCAAATAGCAGCCCGCCAAGCGCAGCTACCGCTGTGATAAGTATGGTATATTTTTTCATATATACGATCCGATGTTTATTGAATCATTAACAAAAACACAAGTCATCTGAGAGAAAATTTGCTCCGAATAGTTAGAACTCATTACTTATTTTTCATCTTATCCAACGTCTTCCAGATCTGGTAAAGCCCTCTTGGAACATGAAAGCACCCTTTCCATTTGCCACCTTTCAGGTCAATCAGCACCTCTCCTCTCCTGTTCAGATACCCAAACCATTCACCATGTTCATGATCCGCAAAATGAGACCAGCTGTATGCATGCAGCTTATCAAACCATATTTTACAATTTTCGTTTTCTGTATGCAAATATCCCTTCAGCATAGCAATCATAGCTTCCAGATGTACCCACCATAATTTTTGGTCCCATTCTAATTGCAAAGGCGGATATCCTTGTACGTCTTTAAAATAAAAAATACCTTCATATTTATGATCCCAACCAAAGTCCAACAAACGTAATGAAATATCCACAGCTTTTTGCATCAATTCTTTATCTCCTAATCGTTCCGCTAAATCCATAATAAACCACATCGACTCCAGACCGTGCCCCGGATTCACCAGGCGTCCTTCAAAAGAATCAGAACGGCTGCCATCGGCCTGTACGTTCTCAAGTATCACACCCAGATCCGGCTGATAAAATTTATTAACCACCGTCTCAATGCCATCTTCAATAGTCGTATTAACCAATTCAGTATCAAGAATATGTTCTATCTCAAGCACCAGGTTAGTCAAAATCATCGGCAGAGCAAAGCTTTCCAAAGCTCTGGTACCAGGATAGCTTTTGCTATACTTTCCCTTGGGGTTATCCTTCCGCTTTAAGATATTCAGAAAGGTAGCCTTTGCCAGGTCTGCATATTCAGGATCATCGGTAGCTTTATACAGTTGTCCGAACGCCATGGCTGCAAAACAATCAGAAAAAATATTATAAGGCTGAATCAAGGGTTGACCTTCCCTGGTCAAAGAGAAATACCAGTTACCATGGCTATCCATACCATGTTTGGTTAAGAAATCTGCACCCTGTAAGGCAAAATCCAACCATCGGCCATTTTGTTCTACCTCATTATAAAGCATTGCAAATGTCCATACCTGTCGGCACTGAAGCCAGATAAATTTATCCGTATCGTACACATTACCTTTTCGATCCAGGCAGGTAAA
>CAYXRN010000151.1:0-7564 GCA_964467635.1 uncultured Chitinophagaceae bacterium
TTCTGCTGATCATTGTTGTGGTGCTTTTCGGCATTCTGGCAGCGCGGTTGTTTTATATCCAGGTCATTGACACCAAATACAAGAAACTGGCCGCCATGCAGGCCATTAAAAAGGAAACCATCTACCCGGCCCGGGGCCTCATTCTGGACCGCAACGGAAAAGTATTGGTAAACAACCAGGCCATGTATGACCTGATGGTAATCCCTGATAAAATAAAAAACATGGATACGGCCCTTTTCTGCCGTCTCTTAGATATTGACACCACTTATTTCAAAAAACGCGTGCGCAGGGCCATTAACAGAAACGGGCCCGTTCGTCCCACGATTTTCATGCCCATGCTTTCGGAAGCGGCATACGGGCGGATTCAGGAGAACATCTACTTGTTTCCGGGATTTGAACTGGTTAAACGACCCGCCCGGCATTATCCTTACGATTGCGGCGCGCATATTTTCGGCTACATTCACGAGGTAGATTCCTCCATGATCAAAAACAGCAATTATTTCTACCAGGCGGGGGACCTGGCTGGTGTTACGGGCCTGGAGCGGGCTTATGAAGTGGTATTGCGGGGGAAACGCGGGGTAAGATACGTCGTTCGTGATGTCTACAACCGGGTAGTGGGTTCTTATGCCAACGGGCAGTTTGATACCGCCGCCATCGCGGGGAAAGACATCCGGCTGGCCCTGGATGTGCGGCTGGAAATGCTTGGAAAGAAATTATTGAACAACAAGAAAGGCGCTATCGTGGCCATTGACCCCAAAACCGGCGGCATACTGGCGATGGTCAGCAGCCCGGATTACCCGCCGGGTATGCTCAGCGGGGCCGAGTTGGGAAACAATTACATGAAACTCCTCCGCAACCCTGCCAAACCGCTCTTTAACCGTGCCATCCAAGCCGGCTACCCCCCAGGCTCTACTTTTAAACCGATTGACGCGCTGGTGGCCCTGGATGAAAAAGTAATCACGCCCTCCTTTGGCATCCCCTGCACGGGGTCTTACTATGGATGCGGTCGTGTGCTAAACTGTACCGAGCACTGGGCGGGGCATTCCGGCGATCTTCAAAGTGCCATTACCTGGTCCTGCAACTCTTATTTCTTCGATATTTTCCGAAAGATAATCAACCATACCGGCAATCCCGCCCAAGGCTTGGTGGATTGGAACCAATACATGCACTCTTTCGGGCTGGGCCATCCCCTCGGCATTGACCTTCCGGGAGAATCAGGAGGAAACATTCCCGATACGGCTTACTACAACAAATACTTTGGAGCCGGCCGCTGGAGCTCCTGCACCATTGTTTCCCTGGGTATCGGGCAGGGGGAGATACTGGAAACGCCGCTGCAAATGGCCAATGCCGTATGCATTATCGCCAATAAAGGCTATTATTATACCCCGCACCTGGTATACAGCATAGATGGCAACAGTGCGGTCCTGGATCCTTTTCATAAAAAGCACGTGGTGACCCACATCCCTGACAGCTCTTATGAGACGGTCATAGAGGGCATGCGAGGGGTAGTGACCGACGGCACCGGACGATATTCCCAGATTCCTGGGGTCGCCATGTGCGGAAAAACCGGAACTTCGCAAAATCCCCATGGCAGGGATCATTCGCTGTTTACCGCCTTCGCGCCCATGGACGACCCTAAAATCGCCGTAGCCGTGGTCGTGGAAAACGCCGGCTATGGTTCCACCTGGGCAGCGCCTATCGCCAGCCTGATCATTGAAAAATACCTGAACGACACGATTGCTACCGGCAAACGTACCGCGCTGATGGAACGCGTAATGAATGCCACCATCTTGCCGGAGGAAGCACTAAAATATCAAAAGAAACTAGATAGCATACAACAGGCTAAAGCAAAGGCGGAAAAAAGAATAGCTTTAAGCGGAGATCATCGGTCTGAAAAAAGATACGCTGCAAACA
Organism: uncultured Chitinophagaceae bacterium; assembly: GCA_964467635.1. Classification (GTDB taxonomy): domain Bacteria; phylum Bacteroidota; class Bacteroidia; order Chitinophagales; family Chitinophagaceae; genus FW021-bin31. The sequence goes on from CAYXRN010000151.1 coordinate 1,915, forward strand.
ACTGATTAATGAATACCGGTAAAAATACAACGCTGACAAGAGGAGTCAACTGGGGGTTGATCTATCTGTATATGCTGCTGGTGCTCATCGGCCTGGCCTCCATATACGCAGTGGAGTATCGCATGGAAGACAGCCTTTTCCATGTCATCACACAGGGCAGCGGACAATTCAACCGGCAACTCACCTGGGTAGGCATCTCGGCCATAGTGGCCACGATCATCCTGCTGATTGACAGTAAGTTCTATACCGCCACCGCCAATCTGCTTTACCTGGGGGGGATCTTCCTGTTGTTGCTGGTCGTCGTCATCGGCCAGGACATCAAAGGTTCGGAATCCTGGCTGGTCATCGGGAGCTTTCAGTTTCAGCCTGCTGAACTGACCAAGATCACCACCTTGCTCGCATTAGGCAAGTATCTCTCCAATATGGAAGTGGACTTTAACCGGCTCCGATCCCGGCTGATCGCCTCCGGCCTCATTCTGCTGCCCGTAGCGATCATCTTGTTGCAAAATGAAACCGGGCTGGCGCTGGTGTATTTCAGCTATTTTCTGGTACTCTACCGGGAAGGTCTCCCGGGTGCCATCCTCGTCATCGCTTTTGCCTTGATTGCGCTGGTCCTGTCCACGCTGCTGATCGAAAAAATTACGCTGGTGATCATTCTGACGGTACTTGCCGGATTAACCATCTACTTTACCTTTAAGACGATCAAGCGAAAGAAGTCTCTCTTGTTTTTCATTATCGGTTTGTGGGCTTTCTGCGCCACCTTTGTGCTGGTCATTGTGCCTTACACCTTCAATAAGGTACTGCAACCCTATCAGGTGGACCGCATCTATGTAATGGTCGGCAAAGGCGAAGACCGCTGGAGCGATTACAATGTGCGTCAGTCCAAAATAGCCATCGGCTCGGGAGGCGTCCTGGGAAAAGGGTACCTGAAAGGAACCCAGACGCGGTTTAATTTCGTACCCGAACAAAGCACCGATTTTATTTTCTGTACCATAGGGGAAGATTTTGGCTTTGTAGGCAGCTTGGTGTTGCTGCTGATCTACGCACTGTTGATCTACCAGATCATTAAGGTGGCGGAACGACAGCGGTCTACTTTCAGCAGGGTATATGGCTATGGCGTAGCCTGTATTTTCCTCTTTCATGTTGTAGTGAACATCGGAATGACCATCGGTTTAATGCCAGTCATCGGCATTCCCCTGCCGTTTATCAGCTATGGCGGTTCCTCGTTGCTTTCCTTTACGATCTTACTGTTTATATTGATCAAGCTGGATACAGACCGACAGATGATTCTACGCTAGGGCTCCTGCATCCCGGCCGTCCGGCGTTTTCATGCGCCAGCTGCGCTTCAACCGCGCTCCCGCCACCGGCACCCCCATACCGGGAGTATTCGGACTACTGTCTTACCTTTGTCACCGAAAATCGATGTTATGGCACAAATCATTCCATTATCCGAAGGCAGTTTTACCGTGGACAAGACCAAATCCTTTATTCCTTTTGACGCGAGCAAAGATAAGCTTCAGGAGCGATCCCGGGGATCACTGTTGGTAGAAATACAGCCCTTTTTACTCATCACTTCCCGGGACCACATCATAGTAGATACCGGATTAGGATTTAGCACCGCCGGGGGAAAATTACAAATCCATGAAAACCTGATCCGCAATGAAGTGCAGCCGGAACAAATTACCAAAGTATTAATGAGCCATTTGCACAAGGACCATTCCGGCGGTATCAGCTGGCAAACCGAAGAAGGGGGCCGGAAGCTCAGCTTTCCCAACGCGGATTATTACGTGAATAAAAATGAATTGCAGGAGGCCCTTTCTCAGCGGGGATCTTCCTACGACGAGGAAGAACTGGCGCTGCTCAAACACCATCCCCGGGTGACCCTGCATGAAGATCAGGGCACTATTGACGGCTATATTCATCACGAACGCTCCGGGGGACACTCCCCTTATCACCAGGTATTCTGGATCCGGGATGCCGGTGAAATCTATTTTTATGGGGGTGACGAGGCTCCCCAGCTTTCCCAATTGCAACGCCGCTTTATGGCCAAATACGATTTTGATGGCCGGAAAAGTATGGAACTCAGACAACAATACCTTCAGAAAGGAAAAACCGAAGGATGGACGTTTCTGTTTTATCATGATATCAAAACACCTTTCATTAAATTTGATGGGTAAAAAAAGCTAATTCGGATGAACAATATTCTTAAAAAGCCGATAAAGGAACTGGGCTATAATTTTGTCGACCAAAAATACCTGCCCAACGGGCAGGACGAATACGGCTACCGCAACCGGCAGAATGCGGAGCGCCCGGGCGACAAATCCTACCGGCCGCTATCCACAAAAGAGCTGGAGACACTGGTTCGCAATAACAATACATCGGACAATTGGAACAACGTTTGGGTGACCGAATCTTTTGATGCGGACCTGGTCAAACAATGCCACTTTTACGGATTGATACGCATCGGAAAGCTGGAACCTTATTACCTTGAATTTCATAACCTGCGACTGCCGGTGGGGCTCTACAACAGCACGATCAACTCCTGCGACCTGGGCGATAATGTGGTCGTTGACAACGTCAATTCCCTGGCGCATTACATCATCGGCAATGAATCCATACTGGTGAATGTAAATGAAATGTCCACTACTTCGCATTCGAAATTTGGCAATGGCATCCTCAAGGAGGGGGAAGAGGAAAAAGTGAGAATATGGCTGGAACTGTGCAACGAAAACGGAGGGAGAAAGGTCATGCCCTTCGAGGGCATGTTGCCGGGGGACGCCTTCCTGTGGAGCAAATACAGGGATAACAAAAAACTCATGAAGCAGTTCGCCTTATTTACCGCCAATCGCGTTGACCACCACCGAGGATATTACGGGACCGTAGGGGAGCGCTGCATCATTAAAAACTCTAAGATCTTAAAAGATGTTAAAATAGGCAATGACGCCTACATTAAAGGGGCCCATAAGTTAAAAAACCTGACCATCAACAGCAGCCCGGAGGCTACCACACAAATAGGAGAAGGTTGTGAACTGGTGAACGGCATCGTAGGATTCGGGTGCAGGGTGTTTTATGGGGTAAAGGCGGTCCGGTTTATCATGGCGCCGCATTCCAACCTGAAGTATGGCGCGCGGTTGATCAATTCCTACCTGGGAAGCAACGCTACGGTCTCTTGTTGTGAGGTATTGAATTCATTAATCTACCCCGCTCATGAGCAACATCACAACAATTCGTTTTTGTGCGCCTCCCTGCTTTTAGGCCAGAGCAATATGGCGGCCGGGGCCACCATAGGTTCCAATCACAATTCCCGGGGGGCGGACGGCGAACTGGTCGCAGGCCGTGGTTTTTGGCCGGGTCTCTGTGTAAGCTTAAAACACAATTCCAACTTCGCTTCCTTTACACTTATCGCGAAAGGGGATTACCCGGCGGAAATCAACCTGCCCCTGCCCTTCTCCTTAATCAGTAACGATACAACGAATGACAGGCTGGTTGTCATGCCGGGCTATTGGTTTATGTACAACATGTATGCACTGGCACGTAATGCCTGGAAATACCCCAACAGGGACAAGCGCATTAAAAAAACACAACGCATAGAATACGACTTTCTGGCTCCGGATTCCGTGGAGGAGATGCTGGAGGCACTAAAGCTCCTGGCGCTGGCAACAGGACAGGCTTTTTACCGTAATGAAAAGAAGCAACACCAGGTAACGGAAGAAGACCTGCTCCATAAGGGATACGAATTGCTGGATGCGCCCGGCGACCAAACCAAAGATATGCTTATTACGATGGAGCATATAGAAAACACCAAACGCCCGGTGGTCATTATCAAAGTAAAGGAAGCCTATGAGATTTATAAAAAAATGATCCGGTTCTACGCCGTCATTCTCCTGGCTGAAGCCCCCGCAGCATCGCTTATCAAAGATTTTCAGGCCCTGAAAAAACAGCTCAAAAAAGCAAGGAGAAGCAAATGGGTCAATGTAGGGGGCCAGCTGATTTCACAACCCGATATCGAGCAAATGCTCAACGACATCACCACCAACCGCATAAAGAGCTGGGAAGAGATACACTACCGCTACATGGCCCTTGGGGAAGCCTATGAGGAAAAGAAAATACAGCACGGGCTGGCGATGCTCCCGGAATTGCATCAGTTGGCCGTTGAAGATTGCACCAAAGCACATTTCAAAAAATGGATTAAAGAAGCAGAAGCGACGGCCGAATGGATGGAACAACAGGTGATGAGCTCCCGCGTAAAAGATTACAACAATCCCTTCCGAAAAATGGTATATAACAACAACAAAGAGATGGAAGCGGTGGTGGGCAAGTTAGATGATGACAATTTTATATTGCACACCAAACAGCAGTACAGCAAGTACAAAAAGGACCTAAAGGCTTTGGCAGCCCGGTTATAAAAGGCTATGGAGTCACCACTTGCAGCGCTTGTGGAAGAACAGACACTTCAAGGGTATTTCCTTCAACCGGGAAGGCATCCCCGTCTGCCTGCATCCAGCCCATCGGCTTTTCGCCTTGAATTAGGAGGCTGCTGCAGCGCACATATTCCACAAAAGCACTTTGGGGAAGGCTTCCCCTGTAGGCCCGGTAAGCCGCCAAGGGCAATCGCCATATGGGAATGGGTCCGATCACGCACACGTCCAGGAGGCCGTCATCAGGAGTCGCTTCCGGGGCGATTTTAAAATTATAGCCCAATTGATTCCCGTTGGCTATCCCGATAAAAAAAGCGCTGTGCTTTTGTTTTATGCCGTCGACGGTCAATTCGTAGCTGGCTGGTTTATAAGCCGCCAAAGAACGCATGATCGTAAAAATATAGCTCATCAATCCACGCCTCCGGCTTTGTTCAAAATTTTTAGCCACCAGTGCGTCAAAGCCAACGCCGGCATTGCTCAAAAAAAGATGTTTATTGGCAAACCCCACATCTATGGTTCGGACATGAAAGTTATTGATCACGTCCAACGCTTTGAACGGGGCAAGCGGGATGTGCAGACTGCGCGCCAGGCCATTTCCGCTGCCCATAGGCAGTATTCCCATGGGCGTACCCGTATGCACCAACGCACTTGCCACTTCGTTGACTGAACCATCTCCTCCCGCGGCAACCACCAGGTCGACCCCCTGCCGCACTGCGCTATGGCTTAATTCCGTAGCGTGTCCCTTATATGCTGTGAAGGCGATCTCATAGCGGAGTGCAGCCTTATTAATCCGCTGACTGACCAGTTCCGTAATATGTTTCTTATCGCCGGTTCCGGATTTTTTATTGACAATAATCAGCGCATTTTTCAAATCAACTATTTTTTTAGGAGTTCCTTTTCCTTACCTACCTGCGCCGCAATCAGCGGGGCCTTCGGAGAGAGAAAGAACCCGGTTAAACTGGCAAACAAGATAGGAATAAAATGGCTAAATCCAGTCATACTTGCCACCAAAATGATGGTGCTGATGGGCGTTCGGGTTACACAGGCGTTTACAGCCGCCATACAACAGACAACCGCCAGCCCGACTTCCAGTTCAGGGACCAGATGATTCAGAATTAATCCAAGCGTAGCTCCTATAAAAAATAAAGGGATGATAAATCCGCCACGCCAACCCGAGGTTACCGTCAGCGCCATGCTGAATATTTTCACGACCATGATAATCAATAAGATCT
>CAYXRN010000152.1:0-7529 GCA_964467635.1 uncultured Chitinophagaceae bacterium
GCGTTAAGATAGGTTTTTGGGAAGGTAGTGGCGCTCTTGATGTTAAACATTTTATCAAATCCAACGTGGCATTGGAAGGCCTTTTGAGCTTCGGTTCTGATTGGTTTACGATTGCCGGACTGTATGAATTCCATGGACCTATCAGCGGCGCACCGGGGCTGTTGTGGTATGTTGGTCCGGGGGCACATATCGGTTTCTGGAATTCAGACTATTCTGATGCCGATGGCGCTTTCTTCGGTATTGATGGCGTATTGGGATTGGACTATAAATTTAATAATGCCCCTATCGATATCAGTTTAGATATACAACCTATTGTAAGCATTCCGGATGGAGGCTTTGACATCTGGGGTGGATTGGGTATCCGCTTTGCCCTATAGTCTAGCCACACTTCGTAACTCATGACCCCTCAAAAGAAGCTGTTTCCTCTTGTAGGAGCAGCTTTTTTTCATTAAAATTTGCTAACTTCAGCTTATGAAAATTTTTACTGCCGCGCAGATCAGGGCGGGGGATGCCTTTACGATCAAACACGATCCTGTCTCAAGTATTGATCTAATGGAGCGTGCTGCTGATAAATGTGTCGATTGGCTGCTGGAGTATGCAGCGGAGAAACAGCCTTTTTATCTTTTTTGCGGCATGGGAAATAACGGGGGGGACGGGCTGGCCATCGCCCGAATTTTAAAAAATTACGGACGGGAGATACAAGTCTATCTCGTGAGGTATAGCCCAAAATATTCTGAGGATTGTCAGGTAAATAAAGAAAGATTAGAACACTCTTCGGCTGAAGTGCTCTACGACATCCTATCCCCGGCGGATTGGCCGGAAATACCCGAAAATGCCCTTATTGTTGACGCCCTCTTCGGCACAGGATTAAACAGGCCGCTGCGAGGGTTTATAGCGCAAATAGCTCAATTAATAAACCGGCTGCCTAACGAAGTGGTGGCTATAGATATGCCATCCGGCCTACAGGCGGAAAAAAACCCGCCGGACGCAACTATTATTCAAGCCACACATACCCTTAGTTTTGAATTTCATAAGCTCGCTTTCTTGTTGCCCGACAAGGCCGGCAACGCCGGTAATATACACATCCTGTCCATTGGCATACACAGCCGATATATCCAACAAACCCCAACGCCCTATCATTTAACAACTAAGGCGTTCGTTAAGGATCATCTGATCAAACGCAACGGTTTTTCTCATAAGGGCACCTATGGCCACGCGCTGATTATAGCTGGGAGCCATGGTAAAACAGGCGCTGCCGTTTTAGCTACAAGGGCCGCTCTTCATTCTGGAGCAGGACTCGTAAGCGCTTACATTCCAAAAAACAGCTATCTCATCATGCAGATTTCGGTACCTGAAGCGATGTGCTTTTGTGATGTGGAAAGCGATTATCTATCCTATTTTCATCCGGAGATTAAAAATTACAATACCTTGGGCATTGGTCCGGGTATCGGTAAAAATGAAGAAACCCATCGATTTTTAAAAGCGCTTTTAAAAAGCAGGACAGCACCACTGGTCATTGATGCGGATGCATTAAATCTGATCAGCCTGGACCAGTCCCTGTTCGAGAGCATTCCAAAAAATTCCATTCTGACGCCACACCCCAAGGAGTTTGAACGCTTGTTCGGATCAACGGGAGATGCTTATGAGCGTTTACAACTGCAAATAGAAAAAAGCAAAACCGGCCAGGTCGTTATTGTATTAAAAGGACACCACACCTGTGTCACCACCCCCGACGGCGAAGCCTGGTTCAACACAACGGGAAACGCGGGCATGGCGACCGGCGGCAGCGGTGATGTGTTAACCGGCCTGTTAACCGGGTTGTTGGCCCAGGGATATGAACCTGCTGTCGCAGCTATTTCAGGTGTTTGGCTCCATGGACAGGCAGGAGATCTGGCCCTGCGTTCAACCTCCATGGAAAGCCTGACAGCATCTGACCTCATTATGCATCTGGGAAAGGCCTTCAATAGTGGTTCTGATTAAATTACCGTAATTTTGCATTGCTGCAGGTCGTGTTATCGCTATCCGCCAAAAGCGGAGGGAGGAAAGTCCGGACAGCATAGGGCAACGCACCACCTAACAGGTGGGTTCTCCGCCAGCAGGCAGAGAAACAGACAGCGCCACAGAAAATAACAGTCCGCTTGAGGCGGACAATGGTGAAAACGTAGGGTAAGAGCCTACGGCAATAGCCGGCAACGGTTATTGCGGGCAAGCCTTGCGTGCTGAAATGCCAAATAAGTGTTGCCGGCTTGCTTGAAGTGCAAGCCAATGAGCGGCCCGTTCATTTTCCCTTTGGAAAAGCAACATGGGTAGGCAGATAAAGTCAATGTGTGAACATTGACGCAGATAAATGATAGCAACCGCCGCAGGGCGGATACAGAATCCGGCTTACAGGCCTGCAGTTTTCTTTTCGCGTTATTTATTAAGCATGACCATACACCGCGAACCTTTCTTCTTGTCCTATATCCTACCTTTTTCCCTTCAAGGTAGCCGCTAGTTTAAGCGCGTTGTAGGCATTGACAATTCCGCCCGTTTTACTTAAGTTCCCGAAAGGAACTTTTCCGTTAGTACCGGGTTTAACCACTTGCAACGAATCCAGTTGCGTAACCGAGTTCTCCAGCACCCATTTGACCTGCTTTGCACTCAGATCAGGGTAATATTCCATTACCAACGCGGCTACGCCCGTCACCACCGGAGCAGCCATGCTGGTCCCGCTCAATGAGGCGTATTTATCTCCTGGAACGGTCGAATAAATATTTACCCCCGGAGCGAACAGATCAACATTTTTCTTTCCATAATTGGAAAAAGAAGCCGGCAGATGGCCCTCTTCATTGGTAGGGTTGGAAGCGCCTACGGTCTGGTAGGTTTCCGCTCTTTTGTGTTTTTTGGATAAAAAGCGGGTTTCTTTGAACACTGGCGTGGGATAGCTGGGTATAGAGTCATTATTGGTACCGTCATTTCCTGCCGCATGAACAAGCAATACGCCATGTTTAGCGGCATATTCAACGGCTTCATCCACCCATTTCTTATGGGGGGAATATCCTTTCCCAAAGCTCATATTAATGATTTGCGCCCCATTATCTACCGCGTAGCGGATCGCAAGGGCAACGTCTTTATCCCGCTCATCTCCATCGGGTACGGCTCGCACCGGCATGATCATTACCTTGTTTGCAATGCCATTCATTCCGATACCATTATTGCGTATGGCCGATATGATACCAGAAACATGCGTAGCGTGCATGGCAAAGGATCCGGCCACATTATTGTTGCCGTAATCCGTATCCTTGATATCATCCGGATTATCCCCTACAATAGCTCGACGGGCCGCATTCGGATCAGTGTCCTCATTGCCGAGCTTGCTTTTCAGACTTTCCAGGTATTCCTCTCCTTCGCCTATAAATCCTTCCAGGGTCTGATCCGGTCCGCCATTTTCCAACACCCTGGAGGCTATAACCTTTGCGGCCATCAACGTGTCATTGTCAGGCGTCATGTCTTGAAGGTCCTTTAGACGAATAGTATCTGTCCCCAAATGATGCTCTAAAATTTTCTCCAAAACCTGGAAGCGCTCAATGCCCTTGGACACCGTAGCGTAGTTTTGTGCAGTCTTTATGGAATCTTTATGCTTAGTCTTCTTGATTTTTAACCAGTATTTGTACGTGTCCCGGTCTCGCTTACTTACTTTCTCAATAGATGAAATACCGTCGAAACGCTTTTTCAGCCGGTAATACTCCCTATTCAATTCACTACTGGCTTTTACCACACTGGTGTCTTTCCCGCCCAGAAAGTTCCAGCCATGTATGTCATCCACATAGCCGTTATGATCGTCATCTTTCCCATTGCCCGGCACTTCATCCTTATTGGTCCATATATGGCCCTGTAAATCAGCATGAGCGGTGTCTACCCCTGAATCTATTACCGCCACTATCACCTTGTGCGGTTCCTTCCCTTGCAACAATTCATTATAGGCGCGAATCAGGCTTATTCCGTAGATGCTATCTTTCTTCGGATCAAGCAATTGCCAGTTTTTGGAATATACCGAACTTTTCTGGGCATTTGCAGGTAAAATAATCGTAAAGGGGATCAGTAAACACCCTGCCAGTAACGGCAACAGAAACTTGAATCTTTTCATTCTATTGGTTTGTTTCGGCGCAAATTACAGCATCTCCCGTTATATCAGCCCAAAAGGTTGTTAATTTTTGTTGAAAGGGCTTTTTCTCCTATAGCCGGCTTGCGGGGTTTAATTTCTGGCTGATGACTGTTATTCGCTTCGGTTTTGTTACTTTTGGACGAAAAAATGGACCGGATCCTGCTGCTCAAACAATACCTGGAAAAATCTCCAGACGACGCATTCCTAAACCATGCCCTTGCCCTGGAATACATCAAAATCAACAAGGACAGTGAGGCGATCCGGTGCTTTGAAACCCTTTTGAATCAGCATCCGGACTATGTCGGCTCCTATTACCACCTGGGAAAAGCACTGGAACGGGCAGGATTTAATCATCGGGCCGAAAAGATATATGAAAAGGGGATAAAGGTGGCATCACAACTTAAAGATCAACACGCCCGGGCAGAATTACAGGCAGCTTACGATGATTTGATGTATTAAAACACAGAAATAACATGCATTTCCACGTCCAGGAACACTTCCTCCATTATATTCATGAACACCATCTTTTTCAAAAAAAGGATAAGATATTGCTTGCAGTAAGCGGCGGAGTCGACTCCATGGTATTGTGTGACTTATTTTTAAAAACAGGAACTCCATGTGGCATCGCCCATTGCAACTTTCAACTCAGAGATAAGGAGGCAGACAGAGATGAAGCCTTTGTCGAAGACTACGCCAAACAACGGGGCCTCCCATTTCATAAGACCCGCTTCTCCACCTTGCAATATGCCGAAGACCACCAGCTATCCGTAGAGGAGGCAGCCAGAAATCTCCGTTACGAATGGTTTGAGAAAATAAGAAGGCAATATGCCTATCAATTTATCGCTACCGCACATCACCAAAATGACAATGCGGAAACCCTGCTGCTTAATCTTTTCAGAGGGACGGGCATCCACGGCCTGCATGGTATCCTGCCCAAGCGGGGAAAGGTTATACGGCCTCTTTTATTCCTTTTGAAACAGGATATGCTAAATTATGCTGCCAAACAGGACATCCGGTTTATTACGGACGCTACCAACACCGCTACCATTTACACCCGAAATTTCATCCGGCATGAGATAATCCCTGTCATTGAAACCAGATTTCCGGGAGTGGTGTCCCGTTTAAACGATAATATTCAGCGGTTTACAGAGACTGAACAATTGTATAACCAGGCGATCACATGCCATCGCTCCAAACTAGTTGAACAAAGAGCGCATGAAATATTTATCCCTATTTTAAAACTGCTCAAAAGCCAGCCGCTGCATAGCATTGCTTATGAAATTTTTAAACCCTTTAACTTTAGCTATGAACAATGCCGGCAAATCATTCAACTGGCGGATAAAACCTCCGGGAAAGTAGTATATTCTGCTACCCACCAGCTGCTCCGGGACCGAAAATGGTTTATCATAAGTCCTTTACAGGCCAAAGACAATACACACATCATCATCGACAAGCCAGAAGGAGCCACCGAAGCTCATGGCCTACGCCTTAAACTGGCGATAAAAGACGTCAAGGAAACTACTTTGACTACTAAAGATAATATGGCCACCCTGGACGCTGGTAAGGTTCAGTTCCCACTGCTGCTTCGAAAGTGGAAACAGGGGGATTACTTTTATCCGTTGGGCATGCGTAAAAAGAAAAAGTTAAGCCGCTTTTTTATTGACCAAAAGCTTTCTCTCAATGAAAAGGAAAAAGTGTGGATACTGTTGTCTGGAGAACGGGTGATTTGGGTCGTGGGAATGCGCATAGATGACCGTTTTAAGGTCACAGCCGGCACCAAACGAGTACTGAAGATCAGCCTTACTTGACCAACAGGATCAAATGCCGGGCGGGATCAGTAGCCTCCTGCCAGCAGGCTATTGATGAAATGGGGAATAATCTCGGGCAAGACAACAATGGTAAATACGATACCAAAAACAGCACCCCAGAAATGCGCGTTGTGATTAATATTATCCCCTCCCCTTTTGTTCATATACACGCAGAATATCAGGTACAACGCGCCAAAAATAAAGGCCGGAATCCCTATTGGAATAAACAGGATGTATATTTTAGCCCAAGGCGCGTATAAGATACTGGCAAACAACACCCCGGAAACAGCTCCTGAAGCTCCTAAAGCACGGTATTGGTAATTGTCCTTGTATTTAAAATAAGTGGGCACATCGGCTGCTATCATCGCCAACAAATACAAGGCAATATAATAACCAAAGCCAAGATTGATCCGAAATACCTGCTCTACTATACGACCAAAGTAATACAAGGTGATCATGTTAAAAATAAGGTGCATCCAGTCAGCGTGGATAAACCCGGAAGTCAAAAAACGGTAATATTGTTTTCGTTCACGGATCATCGCCGGCCAAAACAACATTTTTTCCATCTCACCCTGCTTATAAAAAGCCGTTAAGGAAAGCAGCGCCGTAATAATGATAATAACAAGGGTAATGCTCATGACAAAAAAGTAGCAAATGTAATTAAAGATGGTGATATGCGCTATTGTGAAGAATAGAAAATGCCCGATAGAGCTGCTCGACCATTATCAGACGCGCGATTTGATGCGGGAAAGTCATCGCAGAAAGAGAAACCACCTTTGTAGATCTTTCCAATATCCGATCCGCGGTCCCGTAAGCCCCACCTATCAAAAACACCAGTGTTTTAGGGACCATTTGTTGCATGGCCAGCAATTCGGAAAGACCCACCGAAGTAATCTCCTTGCCTTTCTCGTCCAGAGTAATCAGCGTATGGTCCCGGGTCAACATACGCTCAATTAATTCCGCTTCCTGCATTTTGAGTTTCGCCAGGCTGATCCCCCTCTTCTTTCTACCACCCGCTGAGAGAATCTTCAGTTCAAAATGACAATAATGCCCGATGCGTCCCGCATACAGGTTTATCCCTTCCTCTACATAGCTTTCATGCTCTTTCCCAAATGTCCAAAGTTCAATTTTCATGCTGTTGTTTGGTGCTAAATTAAAATCGTTTTGCCAGATAAAAAAAACATAGTAAATTTGCCCTCCCTATATTACGGATGGCTCCGTGGCTCAACTGAATAGAGCACTTGACTACGGATCAAGAGGTTCCAGGTTTGAATCCTGGCGGAGTCACGAAACCACCATCACAAAAGCCGCTGTTTTAGCGGCTTTTTCTTATTCCTGCCGGATTACAGGCGATTCTAAGCTACATAATAAAGTAGCTTTTTGCGTTATATTTGTGCACCAACAACAAAAAGGGCTTACACCCGAGGCAACGGACTGTCATAAAACAAAAGCCGCTAGATCCTTTTTGATATTGAGTTAGAAAATTTTTGCCTGAAATGATTTGTCTTTCGACTTATTAGTACAAAGTCTTTTCTATCTTTTTGTGAACTACCCACCCACGCCAGAGGCGATGGGTT
>CAYXRN010000153.1:0-7375 GCA_964467635.1 uncultured Chitinophagaceae bacterium
GCGAAAGTTTCCGTGAGGTAAACGGCGTCCTTTTGACAGGCTTCTTCACAGAGGCCGCAAAAGATGCAACGCAGCATATTGATCTCGTAACGGGCAGCATATTTTTCCTCCCGGTACAGGTGCTCTTCGCCGGGCTTGCGCTCGGCCGCCTCCATGGTAATCGCTTCCGCCGGACAGGCTACCGCGCAAAGGCCGCAAGCCGTACAGCGTTCTCTGCCTTCTTCATCCCGGTTCAGGATATGCAGGCCACGAAATACCGGGCTGAAAGGCCGTTTCTGCTCCGGATAATTCACTGTAGCTTTCTTTTTAAATAAATGCCTTAGCGTAATTTTTAATCCTTTCACGATCGCCGGAATATACAGGCGTTCCCAAAAGTTCATGGGCCGCCGATCCACCGGCTTTGCTTTATTTGTTAACGGTTCCATCATATTTTCCTTTTTTATCCTTCATAAATAATCCGCCTCTTTAGTTAAGCCACAAAGACAATGCTCCTGTTACCAGCAAATTCACGATCGCTAACGGGATCAGCATTTTCCATCCCAGTTTCATCAACTGGTCGTACCGGAAACGGGGAATGGTCCATCTGACCCAGATAAAGAAGAACAGGAACAAACCAATTTTTACAAACAGGGCAATTACGCCCAAAATGGTCAATATATTCGGCGCCAGGTTCAGGCTGTCCATTCCTGGAAAACTATACCCGCCGAAATACAGGGTGGCCATCACCGCCGAGCTGATAAACATGTTAATGTATTCGGCAAAGAGGTAAAAACCGAGCTTCATGGAAGAGTATTCGGTATGAAAACCCATCACCAGTTCGGATTCGCATTCGGCCAGGTCAAAAGGCGTGCGGTTGGTTTCGGCAAAAGCGCACACCAGGAATATTAAAAACCCCACGGGCTGGTATACCACATTCCACAGGCCGTTTCTTTGTTGCTCTACGATCTCCCCCAGGCTCAGCGTGCCGGTCAGCAGCAGCAGGGCGATCAAAGAAAGCCCCATGGCCAGTTCATAGGAGATGAGTTGGGAGGCCGCACGAATGGTTGCGAGGAGCGAATATTTGTTGTTGGAGGCCCATCCCCCGATCATGATCCCGTAAACGCCCATGCTGACTACGCCGAATACATACAGAATGCCGATATTGACATCAGCCACCTGCAAGGGTATAGTTCGGCCGGCGATATGCAGGCTGTCTCCCCAGGGGATGACCGCACTTGTCATACAGGCCATGATCATAAACAAAGCAGGACCCAGTATAAAAAGCCATTTGGAGGCATAGGCCGGAATAATCTCCTCTTTGAAAAAAAGTTTACCCCCATCGGCCAGCGGCTGTAAGAGTCCGAATGGACCCGCACGGTTGGGACCGCGCCTGTCTTGAATAAACCCCGCGAGCTTTCTTTCCGCATAAGTGGAATACATCGCCACGAAAAGTGACACGCCGAGAATAACAGCAACAAGCACTATTTTTTCTATCCAAAAGAAAGTATCTATCTGTAACAGCATCATAATTTATAGGAGTCTTTCGCCGGCTGACCGGGATATTACTTATTTTTTTCTTCGCTGGGCCTTTTTGAACTTCTGTCGTTTGCTTTCACCCATTCAGGCAACGTAAGTGCAGCTTTGTTAAAAATGTCAGAGGTAGCAGGACCGTTGATTTCCGAAAGCTCCAGGTCCTGCATGTTGACCTGGCTTACGCTGTGAATATCCATTAACAACCTCGGCTTCCGGCCGTTCATCACCTTGGGCATCGTTTCTTTAGGTTTTACCGTATGGACATAATGGCCCTGGGAGATCACGCTGTGGCGGCTAATCTTCCTCGGTCCCTCAATGACCCAGTCTGTCACCGCTTTCTTTTCATAACGGCAGGTATTGCAGATGAAGGAGTCTACTTCTCCCCATTCATTTTTACGCGCCGTAACCCGGTATACCTCCTCTCCTCTCGTCCAAAGCGCTACTTTCCCGGAGCACTCCGGATGCGCGCAATCCCGGTGGGCGTCCATCGGTTTTAAAAACCAAACCCTGTTTTTGAAGCGGAAAGTTTTATCCGTTAATGCGCCAACAGGACAAACATCAATCATGTTACCGCTAAAGTCGTTGTCAATGGCTTTATGGATATAGGTACTGATCTGTGCGCCATCTCCCCGGTCTACAATGCCATGGGCCCGCCCGTCGGTCAATTGTTGCGCCACATACACACACCGGTAACATAAGATACAACGGTTCATATGCAATTGTATCTTATCGCCGATATCGATTTTTTCAAAGGTGCGTTTTTCAAAATCGAAGCGGCTTCCGTCTACGCCATGGCTGTAGGAAAGATCCTGAAGGTCGCATTCGCCGGCCTGGTCGCATACCGGGCAGTCCAGCGGATGATTAATTAACAACAACTCAACCACTCCTTTACGGGCTTTGATGACCCGTTCGCTGGTTCGGTTTTTAACCACCATGCCATCCATGACATTGGTGCGGCAGCTTACCTGGAGCTTCGGCATGGGCGTCGGTCTTTGCGCGCTGCCTTCGGTAATTTCCACCAGGCAGGTTCTGCACTTTCCTCCGCTGCCTTCCAGCTTGCCATAATAGCACATGGCGGGGGGGGTTACCTCCCCTCCGATCATACGGGCTGCTTCCAGGACCGTTGTTCCCGGAGCCACCTCAATGGTTTGCCCGTCAATGGTTACTTTTAATTTATTTTGTTCTTCTGCCATGATCAACTTGTGTTTCTCGCTATGGGGTCACAAAGCCCTAACGTTCGCAAAGCATTTTTTTAATTCATTACAGCATACCCCGTTTTGTTTGATGCGGTATTCCCTCTTTCGTTGTTTCCGCTTTGTCCTACTCGGAGGCGATCGCCAACGGATCCGCGTAATGCGCCAATCCATAGTTTCTTCTTTGGGCTTCTTCCGGATGGTTAATGTGCCATTCAAATTCATCCCTGAAGTGACGAATCACCGCCGCTACAGGCCAGGCAGCCGCATCTCCTAACGGACAGATGGTGTTGCCTTCAATATTTCCCTGAACATCCCACAGCAGATCTATGTCGCTGTGCTGGCCTTTGCCATATTCGATGTTACGCAATATATTTTCCAGCCAGCCGGTGCCTTCACGGCAGGGGCTGCATTGCCCGCAGCTTTCATGGTGGTAGAACCTGGCCAGTGTCATCGTATGCCGCACCACGCACTGATCTTCGTCCAAGACAATAAAGCCGCCGGAGCCCATCATGGTGCCCGCCTCAAATCCGCCATCACTCAAACTTTCATAAGTCATCATGCGGGTTTCTCCCTTTTTGGTTTTCAGCAGCAGGTTGGCCGGGACAATGGGAACGGAGGAACCGCCGGGAATACAGGCCTTTAGTTTTTTCCCATTAGCGATGCCGCCGCAATATTCATCGGAATACAAAAACTCTTCCACTGAAATATTCATTTCTATTTCATAAACGCCCGGCTTGTTGATGTTTCCGCAGGCGGAAATTAATTTCGTTCCGGTGGAACGTCCTATGCCGATCTTTGCATAGGCCTCCCCGCCTATGTCGATGATGGGCACCAGGGCGGCCAGGGTTTCCACATTATTGACCACCGTCGGACAACCCCAAGCGCCTTTTACCGCCGGAAAAGGAGGTTTGATGCGGGGGTTGCCCCGCTTGCCTTCCAGCGACTCCAACAGCGCGGTTTCTTCTCCGCAGATGTAGGCACCGGCGCCCCGGTGGACATAGATCATACAGTCAAAGCCACTGCCCTGGATGTTTTTTCCGAGCCAGCCCTGGCTTTTGGCTTCGGTTATGGCTTGTTCGAGTATCTCCGCCACCCAGGCGTATTCTCCGCGTATATAGATGTACGTGCTGTTAGAGCCCAACGCAAAGCTGGAGATAATTAACCCTTCCAGCAAAAGATGGGGCAGATATTCCATCAGGTAGCGGTCTTTGAACGTGCCGGGTTCGGATTCGTCCGCGTTGCAGACCAGGTAACGGGGAACCCCTTCGGGCTTGGCTAAAAAACTCCATTTCATGCCGGTAGGAAAACCGGCTCCCCCGCGTCCGCGTAAACCGCTGGTCTTTACTTCTTCCAGGATCTGCTCCGGGGACATGGTCTTCAATGCTTTTTCGGCAGAACGGTAGCCCCCGTATTTGCGGTAGGTATCATAATGGCGGATACCTTCGACCTTTGCATTATTTAATAGTAGTTTCATTTTAAAAATTGCTTAGTTCTCCCTGGCCTGCCGGGCCTCTCGTCTGCATGCTTCCACCAGCGTGTCTATTTTATCCCGCGTCAGGTGTTCTCTATACGTTTTACCTAATTGCATCATCGGTGCGTAACCGCATGCGCCCAGGCACTCTACCGTCTTCAGGGTGAATAATCCGTCGGAGGTGGTTTCTCCCGGCTTGATACCCAGTTTTTCCTGAATATAGCCGATGATGTCATCGCTTCCCCTGAGCATGCAGGGGCCGGTCTGGCATACTTCAAATACAAATTGCCCCACCGGTTTGGTATTGATCATGGTATAAAAGGTGGCTACTTCATAAACTTCGATCGGCTCAATATCCAGCAGTTCCGCTACATAATCCATCCACTGCACGTTCACCCAGCCGCCGTTTTCTTCCTGTGCCAGATGCAACACCGGCAGCAGCGCGCTTTTTTGCTTGCCCTCGGGGTAATGGGAAATCAGTTCCTTTACCCGGTTTAACTTTTGTTCTGAAAATTGAACAGCCATCTTATTGATATTTTCCTTTGTTTCTTTGCTTTCCATTTTCACGCATCCATTTCTCCCGCGATCAGGTTCAGGGAACTCATGCAAACCACCGCGTCGCTTAGCATAGCGCCTTTGATCAGTTCTGCATAAGCCTGGTAATAAATAAAGCAGGGCCGACGAAAATGAAGCCGGTAAGCCGCTCTTCCGCCATCGCTGATCAAATAAAACCCTAATTCTCCATTGGCGCCTTCCACCGCGTGATATACTTCTCCTTTCGGGATATCCACTTCTCCCATGACAATCTTGAAATGCCAAATCAGCGCCTCCATCTTGGTATAAACATCTTCCTTTTTGGGCAAATAATATTTTGGCACGTTGGCATGGAAAATATCCTTCGGTTCTTTCTTTAACAAATCATAGGCCTGACGAATAATGTGCAGGCTTTGCCACATTTCTTCGTTACGCACCAGGAAGCGGTCATACGTGTCTCCGGTAGAGCCCACCGGAACGGTAAAGTCCATATCTTCATAAGAACTGTAAGGGTTCATCACGCGTACGTCATAATCTACGCCTGCCGCCCGCAGGTTGGGTCCGGTAAAACCGTAATTCAACGCCTTTTCTGCGTTGATAGCACCGACGCCCACGGTACGGTCTATAAAAATGCGATTGCGGTTGAAAAGATCTTCAAACTCTTTGAGCACTGCCGGATATTCCTTTAGGAATTTGTCCAGCTTGCGGTAAACCGTATCGTTAAAATTACGCTCAAAGCCACCTACTCTTCCGATGTTGGTCGTCAGCCGCGACCCGCATATCTCTTCATAGATTTCATAGATCAACTCCCGGTATTGCATCACGTAGAGGAAGCCGGAAAAAGCGCCGGAATCCACACCTACCACGGAGTTGCAGATCAGGTGATCGGATATGCGAGCGAGTTCCATGATGATGATGCGCATGTAATCCACCCGTTTGGGCGTTTTGATGCCGAGCAATTTCTCTACAGTTAGGTGCCAGCCCATATTGTTGATAGGGGCAGAGCAATAATTCAGGCGGTCGGTGAGTGGGGTTACCTGGTAAAAAGGCCGCCTTTCGGCGATTTTTTCGAAAGCGCGGTGAATGTAGCCCACGGTAGACTCGGCACTCACGATGCGTTCTCCATCCATTTCCAAAATATTCTGAAAAACACCATGGGTAGCCGGGTGAGTAGGTCCCAGATTCAGAGTGGTTGTTTCCTTTTCGAGGGCGTCCTGATCCAGAATGGCGTGTTTATCTACGGCCTTATGCTCTTCCATATTTCGTTCTCGCTATTTAAATGTCTTTGATTCACTGCTTTCGATCTGGCCGCGGCCAAACATTTCATCATCTTTATCAATACGTGTCTGGTCTTCCAAGGGATACTCTTTCCGCAAGGGGAAATAATCCATTTCATCTACGTTCAGGATTCTTTTTAAGTCGGGGTGGCCGACAAATTCTACCCCGAAGAAATCGTAGGTTTCCCGCTCCATCCAGTTGGCGCTGTTAAACAACTTGGTGGCGGTAAATACCTTCGGGTCGTTCACGGCGGTAAATATCTTCAAGCGGAGCCGTACATTGTCTTTGAGGTTATGCAGGTGGTAAACTACGGCCAGTTCCGCATCCTGATGGTCTGGATAATGTACCGCGGTAAGGTCTGTGAGAAACTGAAAACGCAGTTCTTCATCGGCATAGAGAAACTGCAGCACCTTTAAGTTCAGCGCTTTGGGGGCCGTAAATGTCAATAGCCCGTAAGGCTCCTCAAAATTGGACAGCGCCTCACCGAACTTTTCGGTTAGCCTGGCTTGTATGTGTTCATTGGTCAATGCCATAACAGATCAATTATTCAATGCCGTATTCGTTCATCAATGCTTTATAACGGTCTGAGTTTCTGCGGCGCAGGCTCTCATTAGCGACCAGGTCCTGTATCCGCATCAGGCCATCTAATATCGCTTCAGGGCGGGGCGGGCATCCCGGAACGTATACATCTACCGGGATGATCTGATCGATTCCCTGCAAGACGGAATAAGAGTCAAAAATGCCGCCGCTGGAAGCGCAGGCGCCCACAGCCAGCACCCATCTTGGCTCTGACATCTGAAGGTATACCTCGCGTAAAACGGGTCCCATCTTTTTGGCGATCGTTCCCATGACCATCAACAAATCACATTGACGGGGAGTGAATCCCAAGCGTTCGGACCCGAAACGGGCAATGTCGTAGTGGGAAGCCATGGTGGCCATGAACTCAATCCCACAACAGGAAGTGGCAAAGGGCAAGGGCCAAAGCGAATTTTTTCGGGCCAGCCCGATGACTTTATCGAATGAGGTAGCAAAATATCCTTCGCCCATGTCGCCATCGGGCATTTCTACCATTTTTACTTTTGTGTTAAATCTAACCGGACGTCCCATACCTACTAATTTTAATCCTCCCAGTTCAGTGCTCCGCGTTTCAAAATATAGAAGAAGCCCGAAAGGAAGAAGCCTACAAATAACAACACTGCGATAAATCCTTCCCAGCCAAGTTCTTTAAAGTTGACTGCATAAGGATAGAAAAAAATGACCTCCACGTCGAATAAGACAAAGAGGATGGCGGTTAAGAAGTACTTTACGGCAACAGGTTGCCGCGCATTGCCCATTTGCTGTATCCCGCCTTCAAAATTGGCCAGCTTATCTTTGGTCCTGCGTT
>CAYXRN010000154.1:0-7234 GCA_964467635.1 uncultured Chitinophagaceae bacterium
CAAGTTACGCTAATTTGCCGATTTTTCACAGAAACTTTCTATCTTGTCCCCTTTCATAAAATCATACCAAATCTAACACTTTAAAACATGAGAAGTTTACTTTTTATTGGACTTGTTACCTTGTTTGCAGGCGGGTTGTTCTCCTGCAATAATACGCCCTCCCAAAAGCTGACCCGCGAAGACCTGGACTGGAAACTGGGCACCCAGGCCTACACCTTCAGAAATTTCAGTTTTTTTGAAGCCATCGATAAAACAAAAGCGCTTGGCCTGCATTTCATTGAGGCCTATCCGGGACAAAAGATCGGAGGGAATATAGAAGGCGTAATGAACTACGATATAGACAGCGCCACCCGTCAGAAAATAAAAGACTATTTGAAGAAACAGAACGTGGAACTTATGGCTTTCGGGGTGATTGTACCCAACACGAAAGGGCAGTGGGATTCGCTTTTCGCTTTTGCCAAAGACATGGGTATAACCAATATTGTTTCAGAACCGCATGTAAATGACCTTCCTTATGTTTCGGATCTTTGTGAAAAATACCAGATTAATGTAGCCATCCACAACCACCCCAAACCATCACACTATTGGAGTCCTGATACCCTACTGGCGGCGATTGACGGACTAAGTAACCGGATCGGCTCATGCGCGGACATCGGACATTTTGTACGCTCAGGACTGGATCCCCTAACTTGCTTGAAAAAGCTGGAAGGGCGTATTATCGAATTTCACTTTAAGGATGTTACCCCCAAAAGCCCGAAGGCAGAAGACACGGTCTGGGGAACCGGCGTATGCGATATTCCCGCTATCATTAAAGAAATGCACCGGCAAAATTTTAAAGGCATGATCTCCATCGAATACGAAGCGGATCCGGATGACAATATGGATCAGATCAGAAAAAGCATCGAGTTTTTCGATAAAGAAGTGGCCAAACTGGGTTCAGAAAAGACAAAATAAAACCCACATACCCCAAAGTTGATGCCTCCGGCCAATCTGACAATAATTTGAGCAACGGTTTGCGCAACTATTTTGCCAAAAAACAATGTATTTTGTGCTCTTTTTACATAATACATGCACAAATTCATACTTTTTAGACACTAACTCTTTGAAAAATGATGGACAAAATGAAAAGGCGCGATTTTTTGCGCAACACCGCCATTGCGGGGGCCGGTGCAACCGTTTTTAGCACGGCTCCCCTGATCAGTAAGGCGGCAGCTAAAGCGGATAAAGTACGTATTGGTCTGATAGGTGTAGGACTCAGGGGCCAGAATCATCTGGCCCTATGTCTGCGGCGTGATGATGTACAAGTAGTCGCCATTTGTGATCCCGATACGGAGATAGCAATTCCCCGTTGTCGCAAACTGATTGATGAGCACTATAAAGGCAAGCAGAAAGTAGCCGAATACACCGATGGACCTTACGATTATCGCAATCTGCTTAAAAGAGACGATATCGACGCCGTAATTATCGCTTCTCCGTGGAACTGGCATGTTCCTCAGGCGGTAGAAGCTATGAAAGCGGGGATCACCCCCGCGGTAGAGGTCTGCGGCGCTTCCGACATCCGGGAATGCTGGCATTTGGTGGATACCAGCGAGGATACCGGAATCCCTGTATTTGGAATGGAAAATGTATGTTACCGTCGTGATGTGATGGCTGTCTTAAACATGGTACGTCAAAACCTGTTCGGGGAACTTATCCACTTGCAGGGCGGCTACCAGCATGACCTGCGCCCGGTAAAGTTCAACGATGGCGTACATTTTTATGGACACGGCGTTGAATTTGGCGACAAAGCCATTTCAGAAGCAAAATGGCGTACCATTCATTCGGTACATCGCAACGGGGATCTTTACCCTACACACGGCCTTGGACCTGTAGGAAACATGATCAACCTGAACAGAGGCAACCGGCTCTTAACCCTCACATCAATGGCAACCAAATCTCGCGGGCTTCACAAATATATTGTAGACAATGGCGGAAAAGATCATCCCAATGCAAAGGTGAAGTTTAACCTGGGGGATATCGTAACAACACTAATCAAAACCTCAAATGGAGAGACCATCATGCTCAGTCTTGACACCAACTCTCCACGCCCCTACTCTCTAAATTTTAGGGTACAGGGTACCCAGGGGTTATGGATGGATGATTTCAATTCTATTTACATTGAGGGGACCAGTGAAAAGCACGATGTCTGGGAAACAGATAAAGCTTATATGGAAAAATATGACCATCCCTTGTGGAAACGCTATGCCAATGATACTAAAGGCGCCGGACACGGCGGAATGGACTGGTTTGTAATCAATGCCTTGGTAGAATGTATTAAACGCAAAAAACCTTATCCGTTGGATGTATATGATCTGGCTACATGGTATGCCATTACACCCTTATCCGAAGCCTCCATACAGGAAGGCGGGGCAGTGCAATATATTCCGGACTTTACCCGGGGCAAATATCAGTTCCGGGAACCGATATTTGCATTGGATGACCAGTATTAAGCATCCTTTTTGATCCAAAAAGCCTTCTTCATTTTTGAGGAAGGTTTTTTTGTGCTTATATTTATGCGGTAAAGGTAAATATTCGCTTATGCCGATCGTATTATGCCTGGCTGGCATCCTGCTCCTTATTCTTCTGATCGTTTGGGTAAAACTGGATACCTTCATTTCTTTCATTTTAGTCAGTATACTACTGGGAATGGCATCAGGCATGTCCGTATCGGAACTTTCCTCTTCACTGGAGAAAGGCATTGGCAATATGATGGGTTCTTTAGTCATCATCCTCGGTTTTGGCGCCATGTTGGGAAAGTTGGTGGCGGAAAGCGGGGCCGCCCAGCGGATTACCCATTCAATGACACTGCTTTTCGGGAAAAGATACCTCGCCTGGGGAATGTCTTTGGCCGGATTGGTCGTGGGTATTCCCTTGTTTTATACGGCCGGGTTCGTTGTTGTCATCCCTCTTATTTTTGCTGTAGGATACGCCACCCGCCTGCCATTATTATCCATTGGAGTTCCCATGTTGGCCGCCTTGTCGGTAGCACATGGATTTTTACCGCCCCATCCCTCTCCCACAGCCATTGCCGAGCAGTTGCATGCCGATATCGGGAAAACACTTTTGTATGGCTTAATCGTTGCGGTTCCAGCCATCGCCATTGCGGGGCCGTTATTTGGCCGCACCTTAAAGAAATATCACCCCGAGATGCCGGAGGATCTGGTTCCTGATCAGCCACTGACAGATAAGCAACTTCCCAGCCTGGGTGTCAGCCTGTTTTCCGCCCTGCTACCCCTGGTGTTGCTGGCTATTACAACTGTGGGGGGAAGCGCATTCCCTGCCAATTCTCTTCCCGATAAACTTATCCATTTCATCGGCAACCCCAATATTGCCATGTTCCTTTCCGTACTGGTTGCCATTTATTTTTTGGGTATTCGGTGTAAAAGAAGACTTCCTCAGATCATGCATGAATTACAGGATGCTTTTAAGGGCATATCGGTTATCCTGCTCATCATTGCCGGTTCGGGGGTATTCATGGAAGTAATGCGCGACAGCGGCGTGAATACTTATATTGCCGCCGGGCTGAAGGATTGGCCTATTCCCCCATTGATCCTCGGATGGCTCATCGCCGCTATCATTCGGGTATGCATCGGGTCAGCCACCGTCGCCGGGTTAACAACCGTCGGCATTCTGCTGCCTCTTATCCAGCAGCAAATGGTGCATCCCGCACTCATGGTACTGGCCATTGGTGCCGGCAGCCTGATGTTTTCGCATGTCAATGACGGTGGCTTCTGGTTGTTTAAGGAATATTTTAATTTGAGCATAAAAGAGACCTTTAAGACCTGGACGGCGATGGAAACAATTGTTTCTGTCGCAGGACTGCTGGGTGTACTGACACTGAAAATCTTTGTGTAATGCGACAAACACGGATTGAACAAAAACTACAACAGCTTAATCTTCCACTTCCACCGGCATCGCCCACCGGAGGGGTGTACCCTCCGGTGGTAAAACAAGGTAATCTGATCTATGTTTCCGGCCAGGCCCCGGTCCAACCGGATGGGACTTTGATCTCCGGGAAAATAGGGGAGGATATGGATGCTGAAGCCGGCCAACAGGCCGCCCGGCAGCTCAGATTGACGGTACTGGCTGCGCTGAAAGCCCATTTCGGACCGCTGGAAGGTATAAGACGGCTGGTCAAATTATTTAGGATGGTCAATTGCCCCCCGGCTCTGAACAACATCCTATGTGATTAACGGATGCAGTGAACTTTTTTCCGCATTGTGTTCCGACAAGGGGCTAGGCGCGCAGCACCTAGGTATGGGTTCCCTGCCCGGCAATATTCCGGTAGAAATAGAGACGGTATTTGAAATAGCATAAAGAAAATACGAATGGACAAAGATCAATGGTATCTCCTTAACCGGCCTGATGAAATAGACTCTCCGGCATTACTGGTTTATCCCAAACGGGTTATGCACAATATCAGCAAAATGGTACACATTGCCGGAGGTACGGAACGGCTGGTGCCCCATGTCAAGACACATAAAATGCCTGCTATTGTAAAACTACAACTGGAAGCAGGCATCCACCGTTTCAAGTGTGCAACAATTGCAGAAGCGGAGATGCTGACAACCTCCGGGGCCAAGAATATTTTGCTTGCCTACCAGTTAAACAGGCCTAAAGCTGTGCGCTTTTTACAATTGACAAAGCAATATCCCGACACTCATTTTTCTTCCCTGGTGGACAACATGGAAAGTGCGCTGATGCTAAATGCGCTTTTCAGCAAAAACCATCAAACGACCACTGTTTACATTGATATTGACAATGGGATGCACCGCACTGGCATAGCCATCGAAAAAGGCGTCCCTGCATTGTATGCTCGTATTGCTTCGCTTTCCCACCTGCGATGTGCGGGACTGCATGTTTATGACGGGCACCTTCGGATTCGTGATTCCCGCGAAAGAAAACAACAAGTAGAAGTGGCATTTCGTTCGGTAAAGCACATAACACAACGAATAGCGGCCGCAGGCTTTTCTTCCCCGGAAATCATTGCCGGGGGGAGTCCTACTTTTCCGGTACATGCTATGAATCCCCGGGTGGTGTGCAGTCCGGGTACCAATATCCTTTGGGATGCCGGGTATGCCGCCTTATTGCCGGATCAGCATTTCCTTTGGGCCGCTGTGCTGCTAACCCGCATCGTTTCTAAGCCGGCTTTGGGCGTAGTGACCACCGATCTTGGCCATAAGTCCGTGGCCGCGGAAAACGCGATCGGAAAACGCGTCCGTTTTTTAAACCTGGCAAATTATGAATGCACTTCACAAAGCGAGGAACATCTGGTATTAAAAGTAAAGGAAGAAGACTGGCAAAGGTTGAAACCGGGTGATGTCCTTTATGGTATCCCGTATCATATCTGCCCGACCGTGGCCCTATATGACGAAGTGCAGGTTGTTATAGATGGAAACATTGATGAACAATGGCAGGTAACCGCCAGAAAAAAGAAAATAACCCTATAAACAACAACACTTATGACCCGGTTTATTTTTGATGCTCATCTTGATCTGAGCATGAATGCCATGGAATGGAATCGAGACTTAACCCAGTCACTTTCCTCTATTCGCGATCGTGAAAAAGATTACACCGACAAACCAGACAGGGGAAAAGGGACCATTTCTCTGGAAGAAATGCGCAAAGGACGTATAGGTCTCTGTGTAGCTACCCAGATCGCACGCTATGTCAAGCCAGGGTCTTCTTTTGTCCCCCCCTTGGGCGGCGGCATGGGCGGCTGGTTTTCACAAGAACAGGCATGGGCACAAACACAGGGTCAGTTCGCCTGGTATCGCCTGATGGAAGATCAGGGCGAAATGACGCAAATAAAAAACCTAACTAAGTTAAAAGAACATATACAATTATGGGAGGGTGCCGAAGACACCTCTAAATTACCTGTTGGGTATATCCTCAGTCTGGAAGGTGCCGATTCAATAGTAAATATGGACTGTTTGGAAAAAGCTTACGAAGACGGACTAAGAGCCCTGGGGCCTGCACATTATGGGCCGGGCGTATACGCCTGCGGGACAGATGCTGCCGGCGGCCTCGGATCAAAAGGCCGTCACTTGCTTCGGGAAATGGAAAAGCTGAACATTATATTGGACGCTACGCATCTCTGTGATGAAAGTTTCTGGGAAGCCCTTGATCATTATAACGGCCCCGTATGGGCGAGCCACAACAACTGCAGGTCACTGGTGCCTCACAACCGGCAGTTTTCGGATGATCAGATAAAAGCTCTTACGGAAAGAGGGGCTGTAATAGGCGCGGCCTTTGATGCCTGGATGCTGGTACAGGGCTGGAAAAGGGGAGTCAGCATGCCGGAAAAAACAGGGGTATCCCTGAAAACAGTGGTTGACCACATTGATCATGTTTGTCAAATTGCGGGGAATTCAAGACATGCCGCGCTGGGAACCGACCTAGACGGCGGCTTTGGCAAAGAACAATGCCCTGCAGACCTGGAGTCTATCGCTGACTTACAAAAAATTCCGGGGATACTAAAAAATCGGGGATATTCAGAAGAAGACGTTCAGAATATCATGTACAAAAACTGGATCACCTTTTTGGAAGCCGCCTGGAAGGAATAGCCTTTTTCACAGATGTTCAAAAACAGTGAGCCTTTCTTTCCATTTTTCATTGAGTGCCATATCACCTTCGAATACATTTTCCGCCGGACCACACAGCCAAATATCTTCAAAATGTTGCTGGTCCACCTTCTTAAACCGGACCTCCAGATCTCCCCCTTTGACCTGCACCGGAATGCGGTAGTCTTTATTTTGATTGCCGGCCACCACTAATGCGCAGGCGGTGATTCCCGTTCCACAGGCCAATGTCTCATCTTCCACTCCCCTTTCGTAGGTACGTATCTGCAAAGCACTCGTTCCGTATTCTAAAAAGTTGACATTAATGCCATCCGGCATAAACCGTTTCTGCTGACGGATCGTCCTTCCTTCTTTCACGACATCCACATCACCCAGAAACTCCGTGAACTTCACATAATGCGGAGATCCTGTATCTAAAATGGCATAGTCGTATCCTATCTCCACTTCATCTACATTTTTCATCTTGAGCTCAACCCAGCCCGGTTTGGTGATTTTAGCCTGATGCAACCCATCCACAGCCATAAAAGTCGTTTCTTCCTTAATCAGGCCTTTGGCATTTGCAAAAGCGACGATACAGCGCCCGCCATTGCCACACATCGATCCTTCTTTGCCGT
>CAYXRN010000155.1:0-7201 GCA_964467635.1 uncultured Chitinophagaceae bacterium
ATAGAACCTCCCTTCTAAAAAACCGGAGCGCAAAGGTAATAAATATTTGATAAAACACCTTATTTTAGGGGTATGAATATGGATATGGGGCAGCCGTTTGTTGTTTACAATACGGCTCCCGCTTTTGGGGGATCAGAGGTGTTCCTGCAAAGGGATCGCATCCGGCTTATGAACGATATCGGCCACGGACTTATTCTCCAGTATTTTAAGGGTAGCATCCCTGACTTGGGCCATAACCAGATTAAGCCCGCAGAGGGCCTCATCTTCACAGGTTTCACATTTTTGATAATAATTCAGGCTGACGCAGGGAAGTAAGGCAATAGGGCCATCGAGCAAACGAATGACCCTGGCTAGCATAATTTGCTCGGGGGGTTTGAGCAAAAAGTAGCCGCCTCCTTTCCCTTTTTTACTGCTGAGTATCCCGGAATTCTTTAATTCCAGAAGGATGTTTTCCAAGAATTTGATGGATATATTTTTTTTCTGTGCGATTTCTGAGATCAATACCGGGCGGTCTTTAGCATGCTCCGCCAGGTATATCAGCGCATGAAAAGCATATTGTGTTTTTTTCGATAACATGGCATGGGTTTAGCATATTTTTACAAGAGCTTACAAATATAGCTACTTTTATCTTATTTCCTCCTGCTTTTCTTTCCAGCGTTCATTGAAGGATTTCGGCGCGAATTCCGGCAGGGAACGATGATCCCCCCAGGATTTTTGGAACATGCGGCCTATTATTTTATTCTTGGTTTTTCCACTGGCAAGATTCATAAGTTTTCTACTCAGGCTGGCTTGTTTCCAGAGCAGCCAGGCTAGTTTTTCAGCGCGGCTTCCCAGGTGTTGTTTAACGGATTTGTTGCGATTGAGCAGTAGCATCTCATGCAGGTTAATCTTGACCGGACAGGC
This sequence comes from uncultured Chitinophagaceae bacterium, assembly GCA_964467635.1. Lineage (GTDB taxonomy): Bacteria > Bacteroidota > Bacteroidia > Chitinophagales > Chitinophagaceae > FW021-bin31. The sequence continues at coordinate 904 of CAYXRN010000155.1, forward strand.
GGCCGTACAGGCGCCACAGAGAGAAGAAGCGTAGCTGAGATGTTTATATTGTTCCATTCCGCGGAGATGGGGGGTGATCACCGACCCTATGGGACCGCTGTAGGTAGTGCCGTAGGCGTGTCCTCCGATATTTTTATAGACCGGGCAGGCATTCAGGCAGGCGCCGCATCGAATGCAGTACAAGCTTTCTCTTACGTCGGCTTCCGCAAGAATATTCGTCCGGCCATTATCCAGCAAAATGACAATCATCTCTTCTGGCCCATCGGTTTCGGCCCGCTGACGGGGTCCGGAAAGCAGGGTGTTGAAGGCGGTGATGGTTTTCCCACTTCCGAAAGTCGCCAGCATGGGCCAGAAAAGCGAAAGGTCTTTCAAAGCGGGGATCATTTTTTCAATGCCTACAATGGCGATGTGGGTTTTTGGGAATGCGGTACAAAGCCGGGCATTTCCTTCATTTTCAGTAACGGCTATGCTGCCGGTTTCAGCGATGATGAAGTTCGCCCCGGTTATGCCAATCTCGGCAGTTGTAAATTTATTCCGCAGTTTTTCTCGTGCCACCTGTGTCATTTGTGCAGGCGTAAGTCGTGGCTTGACCTGCAATTTTTCCTGGAAAAGCCGGGCGATATCTTCTTTGCTTTTATGCATAGCGGGGGTAACGATGTGGTATGGCGGTTCGCCATCTAGCTGTTGGATATATTCGCCCAGGTCCGTTTCTATGGATTGGATATTGTTTTCTTCCAGGAAAGCATTCAGGTGGATCTCCTCGGTGACCATCGACTTGCTTTTAACAATGGTCCTGGTTTTTTTTTCTTGGCATATTTTTAAAATCGCTGCCTGGGCCTGTTCGGTGTTTTCAGCCCATATTACTTTTCCGCCACGGGCCGTGAATCGGGCCTCGAACTGTTCCAGGTAGCGATCCAGGTTTTCAATGGCTTTCCATTTGATGTTTTTAGCGCGTTCCCGGGCTGTCTCTATATCAGAAAACTGAAGTTTGCCTTTTGCATAAGCCTGGTCGTATTGGGCGATGTTGAAGTTGATTTTTCTCCGGTGGTCCAGATCTCCGGCCTTTATCTCACTTTTGGCCAAAAAGGTTTTTTCGGTGGCGTTCATGCACAAGCTGTTTTTATGGGGCTGATCTTCAAAGATAAGCAAAATAATATAACCGGATTTACCCTGTATATGCTGGTGTGTAAAACCTGCTGACCTTTAACCAGGGAGCGGTAAACCGCTCCTTTTAGCCCCAGGGGTTTAAACGGAATGTCATATCTTTGCTAGGGGCGCTTTGATGCAAAATAAGGTGGTCTGCAAGATTTTGCCGATGTTAGAATCCCTGCCCTTAAGGGTAACCCGCGCCGTAGGGCAAAACCCTAACGTGCGGGAGCACATCCGCAGGGAAGACAAAAACGGCGGATAGCCGCTTTCGTTAGAGGCATGATCGCCGGGACTGGGCTTCTTTAGCAGTAGCGTGCTCCGCTGATGGGACTTTGGAAAAAGCATCTTACATTTGTTGATTGTCATGGCGGCTACTAAACTTAAATTAATATCAGATCCGGCTTTCGAAGATTTTTTTAAAGACACTTCTCTGTTCGGGATCATTTCTTCTCAGAAGCAGTACCAGCTATGCTGGCAGATCAACCGGGCTTTGAATTTTAACTTTAGGCTAAACAGTGAATTGGAAGCGCTTATCCGGAAGAAAGAAAAGCATTGCTTTTTTCAAATTTATGAATACAATGAACCATTACGGTTTACTTTTCATTATTTATATAGCAATCATTATAAAGGGGAGTATCTCATTCCCGAACTGAAAAACATAGATTTTATCTGGTTGCTGAAAGGATCGTACTACGGACAAAAGGATGTGCAATTGCTGATGAATGACATCCGCAGTTTAAGTACGGTTCAGATGGTCTATCCCCTTCAGGCGGCGGGCCTGAAGAGCAGGGCAAATCTGGTCATTTAAAAATTAGTTTTATGGAATGGAAAGAACAGAACAATCAACTTGTAAACACCTTTACTTTTGGCGACTTTAGCGAAGCCTTTGGATTTATGACGCGTGTCGCCATGCTCGTCGATCGCCTGGATCATCATCCAGAGTGGAGCAACGTGTACAACAAGGTAGAGATTAAATTATGTACCCACGATGCAGGCAATAAAATAACGGAAAAAGACCGTCATCTCGCTGCTGAGATCGATAAGATCGTTAAAGGATGACACGGAGGTGGTCGCCAGGCTGACTTGCGCGGGTTTAATATATCCTCTCCTTACCGGCTGTGATCGGATCATCATGGCCCAGGGCAGGGCATCGTTTGCACCTTATAATTCTTTTATCCGGATATTTTTGTACCAGACTTTATGGCCGTGGTCCTGCAGGGCGATATGTCCTTGCAGAAAAGTGCCAAAGGATTTGGTGTTTTTAAATTTGCTGTTGGCTACCATTTGTTTCCATTTTGCCGAGCCTATCTGTTCGTTGACTACTTCATGATCATTGATCCAGAAGATGATGTGGCCGTCCGTCTGTTTTATTTTTATTTTATTCCATTCTCCGGCGGGATGCACAAAATCAGGGTTGGCGGCTATCATGTCATATAGGGAGCCGGCCAGGTGCGTTTCGTCTTTATTGTCAGAGGCAGCTACGTTATCCAATACTTGCATTTCGGGTCCGGTTAAATAGGTTTTAGGATATTGCGGCCCCTCTTGCACATTGATCAAAACGCCGCTGTTGCCTTCATGGCTGGCCTTCCATTCGAGGGTCAACACAAAGTTTTTATAGGTCTTGTTGGTCACCAGATCTCCTTTGCCGGTGAGGGAAGGGTCCAAGATGAGTACGCCCTCGTTAACATGCCAGCAGGGATCGGCTTTGTCTTTTTTAAAGGTATGCCAATGGTCCAAACTGTTACCGCTGAGCAGGTCTGTCCACCCTTTGTCGCTTTGCGAACTTTTTTGTTGTGTCTTGCAAGCGGTAAGACCACTGAGAGCCAGGAAGAGCAGGGCCATTCCCATAACCGCGGAAGTTTTTGTGTGCATGATAGGGCGCTTTTTGGTTTCTACTAAAACGTTTTAGTTATGCAAATAAAAGAAAAATGTCAGATTTCTGCAACTCTTTTCAAAAGAACATCAGTACATTAACGAAGAATTAAAGGTATTTCTTTTAATTCAGGCCAAGAATTTTTTTGTTGAGGGTTTCATCAGAAGCCCCCCCCGCGAAATCATCGAACGCCTTTTCCGTTACCCGGATAATGTGGTTTTTGATAAATTCGGCTCCTTCTCTGGCGCCGTCTTCGGGATGTTTCATGCAGCATTCCCATTCCAGCACGGCCCAGCTTCCGTAGCCGTACCGGGTTAATTTGCTGAAGACCGCATTGAAATCCACCTGTCCGTCTCCGGGAGAACGAAAACGACCGGGACGGTCGATCCAGTCCTGGTATCCGCCGTAGACGCCCGAGCGTCCGCTGGGATTGAACTCGGCATCTTTGACATGGAAAGCTTTTATTTTTTCGTGATAGATGTCAATATACTCCAGGTAATCCAAACATTGCAGGACAAAATGGCTGGGATCATAAAGCAAGCAGGCGCGGGAGTGATTGCCTGTAGCCGCTAAAAAGCGTTCGTAAGTCACACCATCATGGAGATCCTCCCCAGGATGAATTTCATAGCAGATATCCACGCCTTGTTCATCACAATAGTTCAAAATAGACTCCCAACGTCCGGCCAGTTCTTTGAAGCCGGTTTCCACCAAACCTTTCGGGCGCTGCGGCCAGGGATACACCGTATGCCAGAGCAAAGCACCACTGAAAGAAGGCATGGCGGTCAACCCCAGGCGATTGCTGGCCTTTGCCGCGCGCTTCAGCTGCGCGACAGCCCACTCCGTACGGGCCTTGGGGTTGTTGTGGTAGGCCTCGGGGGCAAAATTATCGAAAAGGGTATCGTATGCCGGATGTACCGCTACGAGTTGCCCCAGCAGGTGTGTGGCCAGTTCTGTAATTTCCAGGCCGGCTTCCTGCACAACACCTTTTATCTCATCGCAATAATCAGCGCTTTCCGCGGCCTTTTTCAGGTCGATCAGCGATGAATTAGCGGGGATCTGCACGCCCTTATAACCCAGGGAAGCGGCCCATTCGCAAATGTTCTTCAGGTTGTTGAACGGGGCTTCTTCTCCAACGAATTGTGCCAGGAAAATGGCGGGCCCTTTGATCGTTTTCATAGTCGTTAAATGGTTTTATGGTTACTCTGAAGCTAAAAGGTTAACATTTGTTCGTTTAGATACGTTGCTGTTAAAGATTTGATGATGAACCAAAATTGCAGGGTATTTAACAAAGCGCTTTAGGTTCCGCACTTTTACAGGTCGATCCATTTTTGTTCACTCCTTCCGGATTCAATCACTTTTTCTAAAAACAACATGCCGCGAACGCCATCTTCCGCATTGGGGAAGTCCAGCCATTCGGGCTTGGGTTGTTCACCCGATAACTTAGCCTGGAGGCTGAGTGCAAAATTGCGGTACAGATTAGCGAAGGCTTCCAAATAACCTTCCGGGTGTCCGGCGGGAACCCGTTGATTATGTGCGGCGATCTCCGCTGTACCCGGCCCTCCTGTGCGTAGTATTTGAACCGGCTGATCCGGCCATTTGACCAAAAGGGAGTTGGCGTCGTCCTGTTTCCAGTCTACTCCCGCCTTGTCGCCATATACACGGATCTTGATGCAGTTTTCTTCCCCGGTAGCCACTTGGGATACCATCAGCACGCCGCTGGCACCGTTATCCAATTTAAATAAAACAGCGCCGTCATCATCCAGCGCCCGGTCAGGAACTATGGTGTTGATGTCGGCGCAGACTTTAGCGATCTTTTGTCCGGTAATATATTCGACCAGATTGGCAGCGTGTGTACCTACATCGCCCATGCTTCCCGCTATTCCACTTTTAGCGGGATCGGCACGCCATTCGGCCTGCTTGTTCCCTTCATTTTCCAAGGGTTCACTTAACCAACCCTGGGGGTATTCTACATATACTTTTCTGATGTGGCCCAAGACGCCTTCTGAGACCATATACCTGGCCTGTTTCACCATCGGATAACCGGTATAGGTATGGGTTAAGCAAAAGAGCAAGGCTTTTTCCTCTACCAGTTGCTTTAAGATTTGAGCTTCCTCCAGGCTGATGGTCATAGGCTTGTCGAGAACAACGTGAAAGCCATGTTCCAATGCCAGCTTCGCCGGTTCAAAATGAAGGTAATTGGGGGTGACAATGCTTACGAAATCCATCCGCTGGTCCGCCGGCAGCCGGCTTTCTTGTTCGATCATTTCTTTATAGGAAGGGTAGATGCGGTCTTCGGGCAGGAACAAAGCTTTACCCGTTTGCAACGATTTTTCCATTTTGCTGCTGAAGGAGCCACACACCAGCTCAATATGTCCGTCTAAGTTGGCAGCCATGCGGTGAACGGCGCCTATGAAAGCGCCGGGTCCGCCACCAACCATGCCCATGCGAATTTTTCTGTTCATTGATTTTTTGATTTTTTAGATGGCATAAAGATAAAGGCTTCCATTGGAAAGAGCAAAGGAAATGGCTGAGGTAAAAAAAAGCCCCGCAAAAAGCGGGGCCTTGTCAAATAATAAGCGGTGAATTTCTTTAGATCCTAAAGTGGGAGAACGCTTTGTTGGCTTCCGCCATGCGGTGTGTGTCCTCTTTCTTTTTGAAAGCGGAACCTTCCCCTTTGCTGGCAGCCATGATTTCGTTGGCCAGCTTTTCAGCCATGCTTTTACCATGGCGGGCGGCCGCGAAACGTACAAGCCATTTCATGCTTAAGGATATTTTGCGATCACCGCGAACTTCTGTGGGGATTTGGAAAGTGGCCCCCCCGATACGACGGCTGCGTACTTCCACCATAGGGGTCACATTCGCCAATGCGCGCTTCCATACCTCATAGCCGTCTTCTTCGCTGTTCTTGGAAATATGATCAATGGCATCGTAAAATATGGTATAAGCAGTACTCTTTTTGCCTTTTAACATGATGTTGTTTACAAAGCGGGTTACCTGAGGATCGTGGAATTTGGGATCCGGTAACAAATCCATCTTTTTAGCTGCTTGCTTTCTCATCGGATAGTGAATTTCTTTTAAACTGTATTACTTTTTAGCCTTTTCTTTTTTAGTACCGTACTTGGAACGACTTTTCTTGCGATCTTTTACACCAGCCGTATCCAGGGCGCCACGGACTACATGATAGCGAACGCCGGGAAGATCTTTTACCCGACCGCCGCGGACAAGTACGATGGAGTGCTCCGGGAGGTTGTGGCCCTCTCCGGGGATGTTGGCGAT
>CAYXRN010000156.1:0-7194 GCA_964467635.1 uncultured Chitinophagaceae bacterium
TTTTCTTGCGATCTTTTACACCGGCGGTATCCAGGGCACCCCGGACTACATGATAGCGAACGCCGGGAAGATCTTTTACACGACCGCCGCGGACAAGTACGATGGAGTGCTCCTGGAGGTTGTGGCCCTCTCCGGGGATGTAGGCGATCACCTCAATCTTATTGGTCAGGCGGACTTTGGCGACTTTGCGAAGCGCAGAGTTAGGCTTTTTAGGTGTTGTAGTATATACACGTGTACAAACACCGCGACGTTGCGGACAGGTATCCAGTGCACGGCTCTTGGATTTAGCCTTTACGACGGTTCTTCCTTTACGAACTAATTGTTGGATAGTTGGCATTTCGTTCCCTTAATTACTTGATTTTTAGCTTTTTAATTTCCTGCTATCTACAAAAGACACCGCCTTTTGCAAAATAGGGTGCAAAGGTAATTGAAAAATTACAATTGATAAAATGTAAATATTGAAAAAACGGATTAGTGATCTTTTTCATACAGGTATTTCTCGTAATATTTATCCTGATGGTTGCGGTTGCTGTCGAAAAATACGTTGCACAGTTGTCCCAGAACGACGATTCCCCAGCCGGTGGTAAACCAGGCCGGCCACGGATAGGTGGCTCCGTGAGAAGCGGCATTCTGCTGCCCGTAAATCACCCACATGATGGCGATGCCAATGCCGTAAATAATGGCGTGTAAAACAAGTAGTTTCCAGGAGGGTGCTTTATATGCTTTTTTCTGATCCATAGGAGTGTGGTTTTTCAGACAACAAAGGTAGGGAATTCTCTTTAGATTTTATTGGAAAGAGAAAAATTATTCCGAACCCGTACCGTTTTGCCGGTAAATGTCGGTAAGTCCCGCAGGAAGCGTTACGAAGATAATCTTGTTTGCACGGTCAATCCGTTCTATGGTCTGCTGTGTCAGGGGAATCAACAATTCATTTCCCCTTTCATTGACATGGGCGATGAGTTGCGTCGGTAACCGGGATATTTCTACAATTTCTCCCAGTTCTTTTTCGTTCCGATCAAACAGGGTAAATCCCAGGTAGTAAAGAGCGGAGTCGGGCTTGACGAGGCCTTCGAAAGTATTTTTCTCCAGATACACTTTTTTTCGAACCAGGGCCTGGGCTGTTTCTTTACGGTCCACACCCTCAAGTTGCAGATAGGCTTCTTTCTCATTTTTATCTTGCGTGGATTCGATAAAATAAGGAATGAAGTTCTTCCTGTTTCTTTCAATAAATAGAGCAGGAATGTTTTCCCGGTTCAATTGCTTTCCCAACTCATGAACAATAACCATTTCCCCGCTTAACCCGCGGGTCGCTACAATTGTTCCTATGTGAATATAATCACTCATTGATTGTCAAAAAAAAAGAGGAAATAATTAAAATATTTCCTCTTAAAAATTATTGCAGTGAAGACTTGAAAGAACGGGTTTTGGCATCGTTTTTTTCCGGTGATTTGCTTGTTGCTTCACAAAAAGTCAAAACCGGCTCGCCACCCAAGCTTACTTAAGCCTTACCGTCCTCTTTCGGCGTTTCTTCTTTGGCTTCTTCGGCTACAGGGGTAGTTGTCTTTGCGGCGGTTTGTTCTTCCGCCGTGGTCACTTCTTCCTGCTTGTCTTCCTTCGGCTCTTCTACTTTGGGTTCTTCCTCCTTCGGCTCTTCTACCTTGGGGGTTTCTTCCTTCGGTTCTTCTTCTTTGGCTTCCTCTTTTGGCGTCTCAGCCGGAGCCTGTGCTGCTTCCTGTTCTTTTTGTTTGCTTATGCGATGGCTTTCTCTTTTCTTCAGCACCTTGTCTTCATGGTCCTTGAGCCATTGGTCAAATTTCTCCATGGCCGCCTGTTCATCAAAAAGACCCAGCTTCACCCCACGCATCAAATGCTTCAGGTATAACACACCTTTAAAGGACAGAATACGCCGGACCGTATCGGTAGGCTGTGCGCCTTTTTGCAACCAATGCAAAGCCCTGTTGCGATCAAGGTTGATCGAAGCAGGAACGGTCAATGGATTATAGGTTCCGATTTTCTGAATGAATTTTCCGTCACGGGGAGCACGTGAATCGGCTACGACGATGAAATAAAAAGGTTTCTTTTTTCTCCCTTTGCGTTGTAATCTGATTTTTACAGGCATAAATAATTGAGATTATTCTTGCGAGTGAATAAATATGGTTTAAAGCGACAAAATTAGATTATTCTTTAATGAAATAAAAATTTTGATGGGTTTATTGTGTTAAATTTTTGAAAAGGCCTACATGCCAAAACCGCGAAGACTCTTGCGCCCCCCCGATGTATTCATTTGTTTCATCATTTTTCGCATCTGGTCAAATTGTTTGAAAAACTGGCTGATCTCTTCGGGTTTTTTCCCGCTGCCTTTGGCGATACGAAGCCGCCTGCTGCCATTGATCACCTGGGGGTTTTTTCGTTCGTACGGGGTCATGGAGTCTATAATGGCCTCCACTCCTTTAAAGGCGTCATCACTGATGTCTATATTTTTGATGGCCTTTCCCACCCCTGGCATCATACTGAGCAGGTCTTTGATGTTTCCCATTTTTTTGATCTGCTGAAGCTGGCTTTTAAAGTCTTCAAAATCAAACTGGTTCTTACGAATCTTTTTTTCCAGTTTTCTAGCTTCTGCTTCATCGTATTGCTCCTGGGCCCTTTCAACAAGGGTGGTGATGTCGCCCATTCCCAAGATGCGCTGGGCCATACGCTCAGGGTAGAAGATATCCAGCGTATCCATTTTCTCCCCGCTGCTGACAAATTTAATCGGCTTTTGTACCGTATATTTAATCGACAAAGCGGCACCGCCCCTGGTATCGCCATCCAGTTTAGTGAGCACAACGCCATCGAAGTTCAGCCGGTCGTTGAAGGCTTTTGCCGTATTGACGGCGTCCTGACCGGTCATGGAATCTACGACAAACAGGATCTCATCAGGTTCTACAGCGTCTTTGATATCGGCTACCTCCGTCATCATTTTTTCATCTACCGCAAGCCTGCCGGCGGTATCGATAATCACTGTATTGAGTCCTTTTTCTTTTGCCTCTGCCACGGCTGCCTGGGCAATGGCTACCGGATCCTTGGATGCCTCGATGGAATAAACCGGCACATTAATTTGGCCGGCAAGGACCTTTAACTGGTCTATGGCGGCAGGGCGATAAACGTCGCCGGCCACCAACATGGGGTTGCGGCGTTTCTTGGTTTTCAGAAAATTGGCCAGCTTGGCGGAGAAGGTGGTTTTACCCGAGCCCTGCAGTCCTGCGATTAAAATAACGGAAGGACTGCTTTCTAAATGAAGCGGCTCTTCGGTCCCCCCCATCAGTTCTGCTAGTTGATCCTTTACGATCTTTACCATTTGCTGCCCGGGTTCTACCGATTGTAAAACCTTGGTGCCTAAAGCTTTTTCCTTGACGGTATTGGTAAATTCCTTCGCGATCTTATAGTTGACATCTGCATCAACCAGCGCCCGCCTGATCTCTTTTACGGTGGTGGCGATGTTGAGTTCGGTGATCTGGGCGTGACCTCTTAGTTGTTTAAAGGCCGAGTCCAACCGGTCTGAAAGGGAGTCGAACATAATGTGCTTCCTTGATTATAGTTTAGAAAAAAAATCATCCTGTACGTTTTGCAGGATGCCGTGCAAAGTTATCGTAATGTAGCTAAAAGACAAAAACAAGGTTAAGACACATATCATCAGATATCGTATCTTTGCATATTGTTCAACTTAAAAGGAAAGCATACGATGTTGGATCCAATCGAAGCGGCTTTAGCAGATATAAAAGCCGGAAAAATGGTTATTGTAGTGGATGACGAAGACCGTGAAAACGAAGGGGACTTCATAGCGGCCGCGCAAACCATCACCCCGGAAATTGTCAATTTTATGGCTAAACATGGTCGTGGGCTGATTTGTTCTCCGATCATCGAAGACCGTTGTGATGAGTTAGGGCTTGATCTGATGGTGGGCAACAACACGGCTGTACACCATACGCCCTTTACCATTTCCGTTGATCTGCTGGGGCATGGTTGCACCACCGGAATTTCTGCCCGCGATCGTGCCGAGACGATTCGGGCCCTCAATGATATGAAAACCCAGCCCCGGGAGTTAGGCCGGCCGGGACATGTTTTCCCCTTAAAGGCCAAACGAGAAGGCGTACTTCGCCGTACGGGACATACCGAAGCGACGATTGATCTGGTACGCATGGCTGGCTTTCCTTATCCTTACGGTGGGGTGTTGGTCGAGATTATGAATGAAGACGGCTCTATGGCCAGACTTCCGGAGCTAAGAAAGATCGCTGAAAAATTTGATTTGAAGGTTATCGCTATTCGGGACCTTATCGCTTACCGCATGCAAACAGAATCGTTGATCAGGGAGGAGGTCAGGGTGAAAATGCCCACCAAACATGGGGATTTTGAGCTTATTGCTTTTTCTCAAAAAAATACCAATGACCTGCATCTGGCTTTAAAAAAAGGGGATTGGGAAGAAGGAGAACCCGTACTGGTACGCGTGCATTCCTCCTGTTTTACCGGTGATATTCTTCATTCGCTTCGCTGCGACTGCGGGGAACAGCTTCAACGGGCGATGGAAATGGTGGAAGAACAAGGAAAAGGACTGGTGCTGTACATGAAGCAGGAAGGTCGCGGAATCGGCCTTTTAAATAAGTTGAAAGCATACAAGTTACAGGAAGAAGGCCACGACACCGTAGAGGCCAACCTGATGCTGGGTTTTGACATGGACCAGCGGGATTATGGGGTAGGAGCACAGATTTTGAGAGCCCTGAAAATCACCAAAATGCGACTGATGACCAACAACCCGAAAAAGCGAACGGGATTGAAGGGCTATGGACTGGAAGTGGTGGAAAATGTACCCATTGAGATATGTGCCAACCCTCATAATGAATTTTACCTCAAGACCAAGCGGGATAAGATGGGGCATGAGATTATGCACAAATCTTAATTTGCTTTCTCTGGTTAAAGTGCCTTTCTGCTGGTTAATTAATCTACTTTGGGGACCACCATCTTCGGCATATCGGGACGGAAAGCCGGTGGTTTTACAGGAGCGATAAAGGAGCGTGGGATAAGCAATAGGGAATTGCCTTCTTTGTATATGCTGTTGCCGTCTACTTTTAGGAAATGAGACCCCAGCTTTGTGGTTTTAAAGGTAAATCCCTTATAGTTGTAATGTGCTGAAAAGGGCGTAAAGTGATCCTCCATGAATAAGAAATTGCCGGTATAAGGCTTGCGGCATACTTCTTTTTGATAGGAATAAATAGGAAAGAGCGTATTGAAGGTATTGAGATAATCCGGGTGGAAGTGATAACTAAAAGGACTGCTGTACATGGGAGTCGTATTAACCGAATGGTTCTCCGCCGCTTGAGCGAAAAACAAGCTTCCGCAAAGCAGGATGGTTACAGTTATACAGGTAAAACGCCTCATTGCCCACAAAGATAAGAAAAAAAATAGATTTAACATAAAATTATCACAAAAACTTTGCCGTTTTTAGGAAGAACGGAAATTCCACAGGCTGTGCATAAAAAGCATTTGCCGGCATGGGGTTATTTTATACCTTTACCTCTGTAATGTATCAGGAACAATCTTTTGAAGAACAATTCGACGGCCTTAGCGAATTAATCCGCCGTTTTGAGGCTCTGCGGCGGGGGAATACCCACGAATTTATTGATGAGGATTCTTTCGCTTTGATCATTGATTATTACGATGACAACGAGGAAATGAACCGGGCCATGGAGGCAGCGGAGATCGGCATCCAACGATTTCCTTACTGTGCCGATCTTCTGGTAAAGAAGGCTGCTTTGCTCAATGCAGCGGGCCGGTTCGGAACGGCCCTTGCCGTGCTCGAAAACGCAGGGGCGCTGAATCCCGCCGATATCAATTTATATATTCATAAAATCGATGCCTTATTGGGGCTAAACCGATTGGAAGAGGCCTCCCGGGTGATGAACGACAATATTGATCGCTTCAACGGCGAAGAGCGTTCAGATCTGTTGTTGGAATTAAATGAAGTGTTTGACGACTGGGAGGTTTTTGACCCCGCTTTTGACTGCCTGCTTTTGTTGCTTCAGGAAGACCCTGAAAATGAAGAAGGATTGCAGCGGATCGGTTTTTGGACAGAATATACCGGCAGGATGGAAGAGGGGATCCGCCTGCATAAGCATATTATAGATGAGCATCCGTTCAATGCCCAGGCATGGTTCAACTTAGGATGGGCTTTTCAGGAAATAAAATTGTATGAAAAGGCTATTGACGCTTATGAGTATGTGTTGGCCATTGACGAGAACTTTGAATATGCCTATCGCAATATGGCCGATGCGTTTATCCGTTTGCGGAAATACGACAAAGCGATTGAAATCCTGCGTACTTATCTAAAAAACGGGTCGGCTGACAGTACGATCTATGAAGCCATGGGGTATTGCTACGAAAAGAGTAAAAGGTTCCGTAAAGCCAGGTCCAGTTACCGGAAGGCGATTGAACTGATGCCGGAGGAAGACAACCTGTATTTTCGCATCGGGCACACCTATATGCTTGAAGAAAAGTGGGAACGTGCCGTTTCTTTTATCATGGCGGCCAATAAAATGCATGCCGGAAGAGCAGAGTATCACCTGGCCCTTGGGAAATGCATGATTCAATTGGGGCTGGAGCAAGAAGCCATCGATCATTTTGTGGAAGCGATCCGGATCAGGCCTACGAGCCGGCGCTCGAGGCTTACGCTGATAAAGGCATTGTATCAGGCGGCGCTCTATGCCGAGGCACTCAACCAGTTGGATAAGGCGGAAGCGGAGACCAGACATCTGGCTGATTATGATTATTTCCGCTGTGCCATCCTATTGGCTTTGGATAAACCGAAAGAAGCTCTGCTGCGGTTGGAAATTGCCTTGACCGAAGCCCCCGGCAAGCTAAAAATATTGTCCGGATTGGATCCCGCCGTGATGCAACGTAAAGAGGTTGTTGACGTGTTGGTTCGCTTTCGCCGCTATTTGTAAGCCAAATAAGTAAAGCAGGGCGCGGGGTTTGCTTAATCAATTTAGTTCTTACCTTCGCACCATTTTTCACTCTTCTAATTTTTTTAAATAAAGTTTGATTATATGAATTTTAACCTTGACCAGATTCCTGACCGCACAGAAAAACCCCGCAAATATGGGTTAACAATGGTCATGGACAAGGGGCTTAGTATTCCCGATGTAAAAAGTTTTCTTTCTG
>CAYXRN010000157.1:0-7186 GCA_964467635.1 uncultured Chitinophagaceae bacterium
CTTTGGTCAGATGGATTCTTCGTTTGTTCAATTGGCGAAGCAAGTCCAAACTATCTGTCAATACACCTTAACTCAAGGCTGATGGTCGCTTACATCCCACCGAGCCTATCGGCATCAGTGGGTTTTACGCTCCACTTTTATAAAGTTTTAAACTTCCTGTCTATAGCATCATCGGATGTAGATTAAAAAGCACACAAATCATCATCTGGACGTTTATTATGGGAGATCCGTGAAGTATATAACCCGGGATACTTTACCTATCTTTGGGCTATGGAAGATAATATTTTGTATGTGAAAAATATGGTTTGCCGGCGGTGTATCAAGGCAGTAGGGGCCATTCTGGCCGATCAGCAGATACAGCCTAAAGCGATCAGATTAGGAGAAGTAGAGTTAGCCGACGCGCTGAGTAAAGCGCAAAAACAGGCGGTGGAGCAGGGACTCAGGCAGGAAGGGTTTGAGTTGATCAGCAGCCAGCAATCGCGCATCATATCGGGAATAAAAAATGCGCTGATTGAGCTTATCCATCGGAAAGACCTGACTGAAATGAATGAAAATATTTCCGATTATCTTGCCCGGCTGCTCCATAAAGATTACAACTACCTCAGCAACCTGTTCTCGGCTTCAGAGAATGTAACCATCGAGCAATTTGTTATTCAACAAAAGACGGAAAAAGTAAAAGAATTGCTGGTTTACGATGAGCTTAGCTTAAGTGACATCGCCTTTAAAATGCGGTACAGCAGTACGGCTCACCTGTCGGCGCAATTCAAAAAAGTAACCGGCTTTTCTCCCACACAATTCAAAAGGCTGAAAAACCATACGCGAAAATCCCTGGATGAAATATAGCTGATTTACTCGGAGGCCTTTTCTTTCTCCGCATTCAGACCCTGAATAACTTCCGCTGTTATGTTATAGGCTTCCTTTTTATATAGAATATCGGACATGGCTTCGGAGTAAGAAAAGATAAAGGCGTAATGCTTGTCTGCATTGTATTTTTCTAAAAACCGTTGTAGCCTGTTGTGAAGTTCCTGATTGAATTGCTGTTGTTGCTGCAAAAGCTCGGTCCGCAACTGTTGCTCTCTTTCCTGTAGTTTTTGTCTTTTTTCAACGATTTTTTTCTGCGCAGCCATTCCCTCTGATTGCGTCAGCGTCGGTGCATTCTTCTGCAACTTAGCTATATCCGCCTGAATATCCCGGGCTTTGGATGCCAACTCATTTTGAACACTTTCTTGCTTTTTATCAAGCTCAGCCTTCCTCTTCTGGAAGTAAGTGTAGTGCGCTTCCAGGGAATCAACATTTATATATGCCAGCGGCAGTCTGGATTGCTGCTCGGTGAGGCTATCAGCCGGCGGAGCGGTGGCTACCTTGCCCCTAGCCGGAGCAAAATGCAGGTAAAATAATATACCTACTAAAACAAGTAATACAATGTTAAAGATCAACGACCATTTCTTCATGGATAGGACATTTTGGAATAAACAAAAAAACAAGAGGTCGCCTCCATACAGAGCAACCCCTTATTTCAGTAAACTAATCAATCTTATTCTTCTTCATCAAAAGATTCAAGGACTTTCAAAGATTCCAGATGCTCCAGGCTGTCTTTTGATCCCACTATCAGGTTCGTGAATTCAGGCAGACCCGTACCGGCAGGAATCTGATGACCGGTGATCACATTCTCTTTCAGACCGATCATATCATCACATTTACCAGCAATCGTGGCCTTGGATAATACTTTTGTCGTCTCCTGGAAGGAAGCAGCTGAGATCCAGCTTTGCGTTCCAAGAGAAGCCTTGGTAATACCCAGCAACAACGGACTGGAAGTAGCGGGTTGCGCATCCCGGTACTCTACCAGCTTCTTATCGGCCCTGCGCAACAAGGAGTTTTCTTCCCGCAACTGACGCAGTGTTACGATCTGTCCTGCTTTCAGGTTAGTAGAATCCCCCGGATCTGAAACAAATTTTTTGTCAAATATCTGATCGTTTCCTTCAAGGAAATCAAATTTATCCACAATATCTACTTCAAGGAATTTGGTATCTCCCGGATCCTCAATCTTCACTTTACGCATCATCTGTTTGACGATCACTTCGATGTGCTTGTCATTCAGTTTCACGCCCTGCAAGCGGTACACTTCCTGAATCTCGTTCACCAGGTAGGCCTGTACGGCATGCGGGCCCTTAATCTGCAGGATATCGGCAGGCGCGATAGCTCCTTCGGAAAGAGAACTTCCGGCTTTGATAAAGTCGCCTTCCTGAACCAGAATATGTCGGGTTAAAGGAACCAGGTACTTCTTGGTAACCCCGTCTTTGGCCTCTACAATAATTTCTCTGTTTCCTCTTTTGATATTGCCAAAGCTTACTACACCGTCAATTTCCGATACTACGGATGGATTAGAAGGGTTACGGGCTTCAAAGAGTTCGGTTACCCTTGGCAGACCACCGGTGATATCCTTCAACTTACCGAGCACACGTGGGATCTTCACAATAACCTTACCCTGTTGAACTTCATCTTCCTCGTGCACAACGACATGGGCTCCCACAGGCAGGTTGTAAGCCTTCCCACCCTTCTTAGGATCACCGATAACAATGGTCGGTATTTTGGTTTTGTCCTTGGTTTCAATGACTACTTTCTCCCGGTGACCGGTCTGTTCGTCGGATTCCTCCCGGTAGGTAATCCCCTCAACCATTCCTTCAAACGATACATCACCATTAACCTCAGAAATGATCACTGCATTGTAAGGATCCCAGGTGCATAATACCGCACCTTTTTCTACTTTCTGTCCGTCGTTGATTTTCAGGGTCGCACCATAAGGCACATTATAAGTAGTTAACAGCCGATCATCATCAGACATCAAACGAATCTCACCCGTACGGCCAATGACCATATCTTCGGTTTCTCCTTCCTGGTTTACAAAACCGATGGTTCGCAATCCGTCAAAATGCGCAGTTCCGGTAAATTTACTGATCAGCTGGGAGTTTACCGAAGTAGATCCGGCTATACCTCCTACATGGAAAGTCCGCAGAGTAAGCTGTGTACCAGGTTCACCAATAGATTGGGCCGCAATAATCCCTACAGAATCACCCTTTTGTGCCATATATCCGGTAGCCAGGTTCTTACCATAGCATTTCACACATACGCCACGACGGCTTTCACAGGTCAGTACAGAGCGGATCTCTACAGAATCTATTCCACATTCTTCGATCTTATTGGCAAGTTCCTCTGTAATTTCTTCTCCCGCTTCAACAATCAGTTCATCGGTAGTCGGATCATAAACATCATGCAGGGAGGTGCGTCCTAAAATACGGTCAAACAAGGGTTCTACTACTTCCTCATTATCCTTCAATGCATTGATAGAGATACCCCGCAACGTACCACAGTCGTCTTCATTAATAACCACATCCTGGGCTACGTCAACCAAACGACGGGTAAGGTATCCGGCATCCGCCGTCTTCAGCGCGGTGTCAGCCAGCCCCTTACGGGCACCGTGGGTAGAGATAAAGTATTCCAATACACTCAGGCCGTCTTTGAAGTTTGCCAGAATGGGGTTTTCAATGATTTCAGAACCAGAAGAGCCGCTTTTCCTCGGTTTGGCCATCAATCCCCTAATACCAGCAAGCTGCTTAATTTGCTGTTTGGAACCACGGGCACCAGAATCCAGCATCATATACACCGAGTTAAATCCTTGCTTGTCGCCCGCCAATTCACGAATAAGTGTTTCGGTAACACGGGTATCTACCCGTGACCAAATATCTACAATCTGGTTGTACCTTTCATTGTTGGTAATCAGCCCCATGTTGTAGTTCTCCCAAACCTCATCGACTTCGTTCTGCGCATCCTGAATCAGATCCTCTTTGACTTCCGGAACAATAAGGTCATTGATGTTGAAGGACAATCCACCCTCATAGGCACTTCTGAACCCTAAATCTTTAATATCATCCAGGAACTGAACAGCAGTAGGTACATTGGTGATCTTGGTTACATCCCCAATGATCTTACGGAGCGACTTCTTGGTCAACAGTTCATTTACAAATCCGACCTTCTCCGGAACGACTTTATTGAAGTAAACGCGTCCAACCGTCGTCTCCACCAGTTTTTCTTCCAAGGTTCCGTCTTCCTGACGCAATTTCACCCGTACTTTTATCCAGGCATGCAGATCCACTTTTTTCTCACTAAGCGCGATCAACACTTCATCCGGAGAATAAAAGATACTGCCTTCCCCTTTTATCTTTTCTTCCTCATTGGTTTTCTTCCCCTTGGTAATGTAATACAATCCCAGGACCATGTCTTGAGAAGGCAAAGTGATAGGAGACCCGTTTTGCGGGTTAAGAATATTATGAGAAGCCAGCATCAACAACTGTGCTTCCAATATAGCCGCGTTGCTCAAAGGGACATGCACAGCCATCTGATCCCCATCAAAATCCGCGTTAAACGCGCTACAGGCAAGCGGATGCAGGCGAATGGCCTTACCCTCTACCAACTTAGGCTGGAAAGCCTGAATAGAAAGCCGGTGCAATGTCGGCGCACGGTTCAGCAATATAGGATGCCCTTTTAACACATTTTCCAAGATATCCCATACCACCGCTTCCTTGCGGTCCACCAGTTTCTTGGCTGATTTGACGGTTTTTACGATCCCCCTTTCAATCAGCTTACGAATGATAAACGGCTTAAATAATTCTGCGGCCATATCCTTCGGCAGCCCACATTCATTCAGTTTCAGTTCCGGGCCTACCACAATAACGGAACGGCCGGAGTAGTCCACACGTTTACCCAGCAAATTTTGGCGGAAACGGCCCTGTTTTCCCTTGAGAATATCACTCAACGACTTCAACGGACGTCCGCCTTCCGCTTTAACGGCATTGGACTTACGGGAATTATCAAACAAAGAATCCACCGATTCCTGTAACATCCTTTTCTCATTACGCAGAATAACCACCGGTGCCTTAATCTCCATAAGCCGCTTAAGGCGGTTATTCCTGATGATTACCCTGCGGTACAGGTCGTTCAGATCCGAAGAAGCAAAACGCCCGCCATCCAAAGGTACCAATGGACGCAATTCCGGAGGAATCACCGGTATATACTGCATCACCATCCATTCAGGACGGTTCTCCAGCCTTGTATTGGCATCCCGGAAGGCCTCTACCACACTCAGTCTTTTAAGCGCTTCTGCCTTACGTTGCTGGGAGGTCTCCGTAGCCGCCTGATGCCGGAGGCTATAGGAAAGACCATCGAGATCTACGCGGGCAAGAAGCATCTGCACGGCTTCAGCGCCCATTTTAGCAATAAACTTTTTGGGATCCTCGTCCGGCAGCATTTGATTGTCTGCAGGAAGCGTATCGAGTACGTCCAGATACTCTTCTTCCGTCAATAAGTCCTGCGTGGCCAGTTTATCTTCTAGAACGCCTGGCTGCACCACTACATAACGTTCGTAATAAACAATAGACTCCAGCTTTTTAGAGCTGAATCCTAATAAGTAACCGATTTTATTCGGTAAGGATTTGAAAAACCAAATGTGGACAACGGGTACCACGAGCTTGATATGTCCCATGCGCTCGCGGCGTACTTTCTTCTCCGTTACTTCTACCCCACAGCGGTCGCAGACGATCCCTTTATAGCGAATGCGTTTGTACTTTCCACAATAACATTCATAATCCTTGACCGGGCCAAAAATGCGTTCGCAAAACAAACCATCCCTTTCCGGCTTATAGGTCCGGTAGTTGATGGTTTCCGGTTTGAGCACTTCTCCATAAGACCTTTCCAGGATTGTATCCGGAGAGGAAAGGCCAATAGTGATCTTACTGAAATTCGACTTAGGACGATTTTCTCTTTTAAGTGCCATGTTTATCTTTTATCAATTAAAAAATTATTCAAATTTTAAATCCAAGCCCAGGCCCCTCAATTCATGGATCAAGACATTGAAAGACTCCGGCACACCGGCTTTAGGAATATTTTCTCCCTTCACAATGGCTTCATAGGCTTTGGCGCGGCCTGAAATATCATCGGATTTAATGGTAAGCAGTTCCTGCAGGATATTAGATGCCCCATAGGCCTCCAATGCCCAAACTTCCATCTCCCCAAAGCGCTGACCACCAAACTGGGCTTTACCACCTAAGGGTTGCTGGGTAATCAGGGAGTAAGGACCAATGGAGCGCGCATGCATTTTGTCGTCTACGAGGTGATGAAGTTTCAGCATGTAAATCACCCCTACCGTAGCCTTTTGATCAAAGCGCTCACCGGTTTCGCCGTCGTATAAGTAAGTGTGACCGAATTCGGGCAGACCAGCTTTTGCAATATAGTCCGCAATTTCCTCCTTGGAGGCTCCATCAAAGATGGGGGTCGCAAAATTGACGCCCAGCTTCTGTCCGGCCCAGCCCAGGACCGTTTCATAGATCTGGCCAATGTTCATTCTGGAAGGTACTCCCAACGGATTCAATACGATATCTACCGGGGTGCCGTCTTCCATGAAAGGCATGTCTTCTTCTCTTACGATCTTGGCCACAATCCCTTTGTTTCCATGGCGGCCTGCCATCTTATCTCCCACTTTCAGTTTGCGCTTGGAAGCCAGGTAAACTTTTGCCAGCTTCAGCACGCCTGCCGGAAGCTCATCGCCAATGGAGATATTGAATTTCTCCCGTTTATAACGGCCAAGCTCTTCGTTGTACTTAATGGTATAGTTATGCAACAAGGTGTTGATCAGGGCATTGGTTTGTTCGTCATTAGTCCATCCCAGCGGATTCACATTAAGGTAGTCAATGTCTGCCAGGTTTTTACCGGTAAACTTGCCATTTTGAGGAATCAATACTTCCCCAAAGTTATTGGTTACTCCTGCACTCTCGCGTCCGTCAATCAGCTTCAACAGCTTGTCCTGAAGCACCTTGAGGAGTTCTTCCTCATTTTTCTGATGGGCCCGGTCTAATTTATCCAAAGCACTTTTTTCATGCGCTTTGGTACTCTTGTCCTTTTTGGCCCGGGAATAGAGGTTTTTCTCCAATACGACACCATCGGTGGAAGGGGGCGCTTTTAGCGACGCGTCTTTTGCATCTCCGGCCTTATCCCCAAAGATTGCACGAAGCAATTTTTCTTCCGGGGTTGGGTCGCTTTCACCTTTTGGCGTGATTTTACCAATCAGGATATCTCCTTCGTTTACATGGGCGCCGACACGGATCACACCATTTTCGTCAAGGTCTTTCGTGGCTTC
>CAYXRN010000158.1:0-7088 GCA_964467635.1 uncultured Chitinophagaceae bacterium
CACATTTCCCAGCGTTATTTATGTAATATAGCCATTAAAGACTTTAAAAACACATTGACCATAAAGTTTATAAACGATAAGCAGAACAAAAGTTTATCGCTTAACAGGTTAATCTTTATCAACGTTCCCAAAGAGGCAAACAACTAACAATAATCAACATAAATGTCTATTCAATGAAAAAAATACATTTCTTTCTTGGTATCACTTTAATATTTATGGCAGTATCCTGTAACAACAACCCTAAAGGTTCTGAAGAAACAAAAGAGTTTACCAAAGGTACCTTTGGTTATGACTTGCAATTTTTAAAAAAACAAGACAGCAACTTGGTCGTATTACAAAGTAATGACGGAAGCGCGCAGGTCATCGTTTCTGCAAAATACCAGGCTAAAGTATTTACCTCTACCGCCGAGGGCTTAAAGGGAAGAAGTTTTGGCTGGGTACATTATCCTGCATTTTCTGGTCCTTCAGATGAGCACATGAATGCTTACGGCGGGGAAAACCGCTTTTGGCTGGGCCCGGAGGGAGGCGTGTATTCCCTGTATTTTAAGCCGGGTACAGCAATGATTTTTGAAAACTGGCATACCCCTGCTGCTTTTGATACGGAACATTGGGCAATAGTTTCAAAGAATGATTCTTCTTCTGTTTCCATGCATAAAGACATGAAACTGCAAAACTATCGAGGAACAGGTCTTTCTATAGCTGTTGACCGAAAAGTTTCGTTGTTGGATAAAAAAGCAATTCAGGATCAATTGGATATAACCATTAACGATTCTGTTTCTATAGTGGGCTATAAGACGAATAATATCATTACCAATACAGGCGATTTTGCCTGGACAGAAAAAACCGGTATGCCGGCTATTTGGATATTGGATATGTTTACGCCTGCTCCCCGGACCGTGATCGCTATTCCTTTTCGTCCGGTAGAAAACGAAAAGGAAAAAATAGCCACAACGGACTACTTTGGAGAAATTCCAGCGGACCGTCTTAAGATCACGGACAGTATGCTGTTCTTTAAGGCCGATGGTAAAGCAAGGGGTAAGCTGGGGCTCCCGCCGGAACGGGCAAAAGGCGTGGAAGGAAGCTATGACCCGCAAAATCAGGTATTAACTATTCTGACAGCAGATGTTAGTCCCCAGGCACGTTATCTCTATCAAAAGTGGGATACAACGGGAGCCACTTTCAGTGGCGACGCCTTAAACGCGTATAATGACGGGCCATTGGAAGACGGGTCCCAGATGGGGCCGTTTTATGAAATGGAAAGCGTATCTCCGGCAGCCTTTTTGGATCCGAAGGAGTCTTTGTCACACCAGCAAAGTGTTTTTCATTTTACAGGAAGTAAGGAAGGGTTAAATGCGATTGCCAAAGAAGTATTAGGTGTTTCCTTGGATCAAATTGAGCATGCTTTTGAATAGCCTAGGGATGGCCATGCAACAATCTTCTTTTCTACACTAAAATCTCCAGCAGCCGAAATTATCAGGGTCCTTCTCTTTATCCGGAAGGAGCCAAGTCGGATAGGTCAGGATTGTGAAAGCAGTGGTGTTTTTGCAGAGCTAAAAGGGGGTTTACAGAAAAGGTGTATCTTTACGATACAACAAATAAAAAAGTTATGAAATCTAATGGTTACGCCCCTTTGTTGATCCTCTTTCTATTGGCAGGGGTATTTTTAGAAACTTCATGCGGCCCTGCCGGAAAAAAAGCCGGCAGCGGTACTGCTGACAGCGCTAAAGCAGCACAGGTGTCTTACGAGCAGAAGGTTCATCATTTTGATTCGACTTGGGAAGAGACATTTTCAATGATCAATCTCAGAATTACTCAGTGGGACAGCAGTGCGAAGACCTACCGGGGATCACTTGGGGACCGGATGGAAGAAAAAGTCCAGAAGGTAAAAAAAGAAAGAGATTCGCTGAAAACACTGCTAGGGAAGACTGCAGATCAGACACAGGAAAGCTGGGAGAGTTTTCAGCAATCCGTCAGAGATCAGTATGATTCCATTGTAGAAACATTAACAGAATTGGGGAGTCTGAACCAGTGATCGCTTGCAGGTTTGTCATACATTAAACCGGAAGTGCATGATATCCCCATCCTCTACTATGTACTCTTTTCCTTCTACATTTAATTTTCCGGCGTCTCTGCAGGCTGATTCTGAACCATATTGAATGAAATTATGGTATTTAATAACTTCTGCGCGGATGAAACCTTTTTCAAAATCAGAATGGATCACCCCGGCCGCCTGGGGAGCGGACATTCCTTCGGTGATGGTCCAAGCCTTCACTTCCTTTTCTCCCGCTGTAAAGTAGGTAATAAGATGTAAAAGACGGTAAGTGGAAGTTATAAGTCTGGAGACGCCGCTTTCGTGCAGCCCCAGGTCTTCCAGGAAAGCTTGGCGGTCTGCAAAATCTTCTAGGCCGGCGATTTCAGACTCGATCGCGGCGCTGATCAATAATACTTCGGCATTTTCTTGCTTTGCTAAGGCGGCAATTTTGTCCGAATAATCATTGCCGGTCAAAACGGCTTGTTCATCTACATTGCATACATAAATAACTGGTTTATCCGTCAATAAAAACAGGTCCGCTAAAAAGGCTTCACGATCTTCTGCAGAGATTTGGAATGTTCGCGCGGATTTCCCCTGTTCAAGATGCGTTTGCAGTTGTTGCAAGAGCGCGATGCCCCGAATGATCTCTTTATCGCCTGTCTTGGCCTGCTTATGACTGCGTTGTAATTTTTTTTCAACGGTTTCCAGGTCCTTTAACTGCAATTCCGTGTCAATGATCTCTTTGTCCCGCACGGGATCAATGCTCCCGTCCACATGCACCACATTTCCGTCATCAAAGCAACGAAGTACATGAATGATTGCGTCGGTATTTCGGATATTACCCAGAAACTGGTTGCCTAACCCTTCTCCTTTGCTGGCTCCTTTTACCAAACCGGCTATATCGACTATTTCGACGGTTGCAGGTATTACCTGCTGGGGATGCACGAGTGATGCTAATTTTATCAGCCGCTCATCAGGAACGGATATCACGCCTACGTTGGGTTCTATCGTACAGAATGGAAAATTGGCCGCTTGTGCTTTCGCACTGCTCAATGCATTAAAAAGTGTTGATTTCCCTACGTTTGGTAAGCCTACAATGCCTGCCTGTAATGCCATGATGATTCAAAATTTTGGCAAAGGTACTATTTCATGAGAAACCTTTCTACTTTAGGACACATGAAAATACTTTTTAGAAAGATTCAATCGAATGGAACAATTTCCTTTCCCAGGCTGTTAATATAAAAACCCAAAAATTATGGATCATCAACAAATGTTTCCTCCCGCTTCCAGAGAGCGGAATGAACAAAAAGCAGCTTTAGCCCCTAAGAATATCGAAGCATGGCGTAAATTCAGTAAAACAGTTTTTGATGCCGGCGCACTCGATGAAAAGACAAAACAACTAATAGCCGTAGCCGTAGCCCATGTTACCCAATGTCCCTACTGCATTCGTTCACATACGAAAGGGGCTATATTTAAAGGTGCCAGCGAAGAGGAGATCATGGAAGCCATCTGGGTGGCCGCAGAAATGAGGGCGGGAGCTGCCTATGCCCACGCGGATATCGCTATGGATGAAATAATCAGTCGGGAACGTTAATGATCATTTTTAGTTAATTTATATGCATCCTAAGGAGATCCTCGATCTGCAAACTTTAGCTGTTATTCGTGAACATGCATTTGAAATTGAACGAGAAAAAAGGCTTTCGGAAGAGGTATTGGACTTGCTGTATCAAAAGAACGCCTTACGGGTAATGATTCCCCTAAAATTAGGTGGGCTGGAATGGCCACTACCTCGGGTGGTCCGGTTCTTTGAAGCATTGGCCTGGGCTGACGGGAATATCGGATGGTTGATTAACCTGGGAGCCGGAGCCAATATGTTTGCCGGTTATTTTAAGGAGGAGATTGCCACATTGATTTTTCGAGATCCCCATGTCTGGTGTGCAGGTAGCGGCGCCGCCTCCGGCAAGGCCATCCGTGTACAGGGGGGATACGAGGTTTCCGGAAGATGGAAATACGCGAGCGGTTCAGCACATGCTACTCATTTTACGGCGAATGCTAATTTGCATGATGAGCAAGGGCGACCTGTTTTAAAAGACGGGAAGCCCGAGTTCCGTTCTTTTATTTTTCATCGTTCATCTGTAGCGATTTTTGATACCTGGCACACCACAGGGCTAGAAGCAACAAGTAGCAATGATTTTGGTGTAGCGCGAGTTTTTGTCCCTGATACACATGTTTTTTCTTTAACAACCCCCTCGGCTTTTGCCGAAGGGCCTTTGTACCATTTCCCTTTTGACGCCCTGGCAGTTGTCAATATGGCGTGTATGTTTACGGGAATGGTGCTCCACTTTTTGGACCTTTTTCATGAACTGGCTGGCCAGAAAAGGCCGTTGTATAGTGACATGACATTGAAAGAAAATAATGACGTCAAACGGATCATGAATGAAGTCATACCTCCCTTCCTGAGCAAACGCCAAGACATGTATGAAAGTTTACAAAAAGCATGGGACTGTTACGAAAAAGGTACGATAGCTGACGATGCACTACTTGATAGGACCCAAAAGGTTGCCAGAGCAGCCGCTGCGGGAGGTCGACAAATGGTTTATGAACTTTATCCATTATGCGGGATGAGCATTGTTTTCGCATCTTCGGAGATAAATAAAGTATGGAGAGATATGGCGGTGGCTTCTCAGCATTATTTGCTGTCCCCTTTATTCAGTTAATTTACAGAATGAGTTGATTACTCGCCGCTTTGGATTATCGCATCATAATCATAGCCTGCCCTCGCTATTGCACGACGGGCAGACTCCACGGCAATGGGCGCGGGATTAGGAGGATGCACGGGTACTTCAGGGGTAGTCTTCAACTTCCGCAAAAGCTCCTCGGTTTGTCCTGCTGTAAGCGTTTCGCATACATCGTATAACCCGCCGGGTTTTTCTTCTGCGAAATCATGCTTTTCTAAAAGGTATCGGATCACTTTTATCAATGATGGTGTGGGGGGAGGCACCATTAAAGCAGTAAGGGCGCCATGTTCCAGTCGAAACTGGGGCACCAATTGCATGGTAACCTCCTGATTGGCTTTCTTCGCCGCAGGGAAGAGGATCTTTTCTTCCATTTTTATGTGTCGCAATAGCCCTGTTCTAAACTGATGGTAGTAATCGTTGTTAATACAACCCGGATTTTCAGTTGCTTTGTTTAATAATTCATCGATCCGGTGATGATCGTTTGTGAAAAACTGATATAATGGCTTATTCATGTTATTTAATTCTGAAACGAGGTTAGTTCTAATAATACAAAATTTAATAGGCTATGAGCGTCAAAATAATGCGCTAATCTCACTTTGATGCTGTTCGCCGGTAATGATATTTTCAAACCGGAAATAACCGCGGCCGTCTCCTAAATGAAAAAATTGGGAAATGCTCGTCGTTCTTAATTCGCCCCGGTTAATAATAAGGCCTTCATACATCTTATTTCCTTTAAGGTGATGAAAATCCCAAACCAACCGAGGGAGTGTTTCACTATTTTGGTGGGTATCCAGGAAAACTTTAAACTTCATTTCCCTTTTTTTTCGCTGCTTTTCCGAATAAGTCATTGCAGCCGACCATATCGCCGGCTGGTTGCTGTCTTTTTTGTCGAGATGCACTTTAAGGCCATCCCAGATCATCTCGTACACCTTAATCTCGTTTTCCCAAAGAAACAACAAGGCAAAAAAAGGCTCGATCCCATTAAGATCATAGCTTCTGATTACAGACAAGGGACTTTTCGCCCCTAACAAATCCTTAACAAGGATTCCCCTGCTTTTTCGATAAGCAGTTTCTCGTTTATGCCTGTGAAATGCACCGTTCATTAAGCAAATCAAACTGTTGTGGCCGCTGACCCCCATCCAGGTGCCACCAGCCCGTATATCCTTTGGGTAAAAAAGCATGGTATTGTTCTCCTGGTATGTCTTAGGTAGCTCAGCAGGACGATTCACTGATTCATCTCGGTTATCTGTTACTACAAAACTATGCCCTTTATCAGAAATAGGAATATAACTTATTGTACACATGGGCAGTATTTAGAATTATTCTACTATCAACCAAAGATACATAATTACTGTAAATGAGTATCGCGTCTCTTTACTTTGCTAGTGCAAGAACTATGCAGCTGGATGAAAAGAAGATTAAGTCCGCTTTTAAGTGGTTTGTACCGCCCTTTGAAATCTATATTGTTTATTTGTATGTAAGTGATGAAAGTAGTTAACAAGGCATATCAATTCAGGATATATCCGAATGAGGAGCAACAAGTATTGGACTAAACATTTTGGATGTGCTCGTTTTGTGCATAACTACTTTCTTAACGAGCGTAAAGAACAATATGCAGAGGAGAAGGAATCGGATAATTACTATGGCCAAGCCAGGGCATTAACTGAACTGAAGAAGCAAGAAGAAACGGAATGGCTTAATGAAATCAATAGCCAATCTTTGCAATTTCAGTTAAGATGTCTGGATACCGCATTTAAAAACTTCTTCATGGGAAATGGAGGATTTTCAAAGTTTAAGTCCAAGTATGGGAAAAATGCATTTACTGTACCACAGAATGGTAAAACAGATAACCATGAGTTGTACATTCCTAAATTTAAGGCGGGCATTAAAATCAATCTACACCGAGGGATTAACGGTGAGATTGGCAAAATGACGATCAGTAAAACATATAACGGAACATACTATGTATCTGTTTTCACAGAGCAGGAAGTAGGACAATTACCAAAAACAGATAAGACCGTAGGAATAGATTTGGGTATAAAAGACTTTGCCATTACATCAGATGGCAAGAGATACAAGAACCATAAATATACAAAGAAGTATGAAAGAAAATTAGTTAAAGAACAACAACATCTTTGCAGGAAGGAAAAGGGCAGCAATTCGTACAAAAACCAAAGACGAAAGGTTGCCAGAATCCACGGGAAAGTTTCCAACTCACGCCAATATAGATTGCATAAAATATCTAAGGAATTCGTAGAGACCTATGATACGATAGTTGTTGAGACCTTAAATGTTAAAGGCATGATTAAGAACAGAAA
>CAYXRN010000159.1:0-6999 GCA_964467635.1 uncultured Chitinophagaceae bacterium
TGCGGATTTTGAACACGACACAGCGGTCTTCGCAGACATAACAAAAGCCATAGAAGGAAAAGATGACAAGGGTATAACACGATTACTCCTGGCGTAAAGGACAGGTTTTTCTCCGACTTTCCAGAGGATATCAGGAACCCGGACACATCAGGCATCCGCACTCATGGAGCATTGCCCAGCCCAAACAATTGGTTGTTAAAGTACCAATGAGAGACCAGATGAAAGTCCCGGCTTTTGACAACATCCACAATCAGTTTCTATGCAAAACCTAAAAAACATACGTATTGTTCTTACTTTCTATAGCAATTTTTTGGGCTACAAGCATAATTACCTTATGCTGCATAGTCATTTTTTACACCTATGGAGACGTTTTTCGGGATTTTCTGCTTTAAGACAATCATACTGACGTTGGTTTTATATTTTGTGAACACTTTTAACAACAAAAATTTATTCTATTACCAAAACCTGGGCCTGTCAAAAGTCCGCTTATGGACGATCACCTTTTCCCTGGATTTTATTTTATTTATTTTGTCCCTGGTCATAATCTACCACATCAGATGACGCATACCTTGAAAGCAGACAGCATTATTCTGGCATTCGGAACAAAACGTGTGTTGTCGGATATTTACATTAAGTGTGAGACTGGAAAAATCACCGGCCTCTTAGGGCGAAACGGGCAAGGTAAAAGCAGCCTGATGAATATTGTGTATGGCACGTTAACCACCGAAAGCAAATCCATCCGTTTTGACGATAAACCCGTTTTCAGCGCCTACAAAAGGCCGGATCTGCTGCGCTATCTGCCCCAGTTTAACTTTATGCCCGGGGGGCTGACCTTAAAGCGTATTTTTTCAGATTTCAACCTGGGTTATTCCCCCTTTGAACGCTACTTCCCGGCGTTTAAATCAAAATATAAGACGCGGCTAAAGAATTTATCGGGTGGTCAACGGCGTTTGGTCGAGGTGTATGTTATCCTAAAAGCCAAGTCCCGCTTCGCCATGCTCGATGAACCGTTTTCTCATATCATGCCTTTACAGGTTGAAAAAATAAAGGTGATATTAGAAGAAGTAAAGCATAAAAAAAGCATTCTTATAACTGATCATTTGTATAAACATGTTGTTGGTATTTGCGATAGCCACTACGTATTAAAAGACGGAAAGACATTTTTAGCTCAGGATATTGAAGCTATTGAAAAGCTGGGTTTATGCGAACCCGGGAAAAAATTGAAAACCGGTAAATTAAGAGCAGCTTTTAGAAGCTGGTAAATTACGTGAAAGAATTTGCCACAGATTTGTTTTTTCGGAAAAACTTATATCTTAGTGAAAGTATAAAAAAGAATAAAAGTTCGGCTTTGTTTCATGCGCTGTCTTCATAGCGGGAGAAAACGGAAAGCAGTAAGGTCCCAAACTTTGTCAAGCTGCTGCAAGGCTACAAAAACCGCTCGAGCGATAAAATGGCACGGCAAGATTTGATAAAAACCGGAACTCCCCCATTCTGATAAAGGGCTATACGACAAGATTAAAATAGGACAAATAACCTTAACTCATCGCATAACGATTAAATTAGTTTCCATATTATATAAAAACCTTCTAAACTTTAACGCATGAGCACCCGTAACAGTCAAGACGAACGCATCGCACAGATGACCTTTACCTCCGTATATCCGCATTACCTCAAAAAAGTAGAAAAAAAGGGAAGGACAAAGCAAGAATTACATCGGGTGATAGCCTGGCTAACCGGTTATAATGACAGCCGGCTGCAACAGTTCATTAAAGAAAAAACAACTTTTAAAGAATTCTTTCAGCAGGCTTCCTTAAATCCCAATGCACACCTAATCACAGGAGTAATATGTGGCTACCGGGTGGAAGAAATTGAAAACCCCTTAACGCAACAAGTAAGATATTTAGACAAGCTGGTCGATGAATTAGCGAAAGGCCGCAAGATGGATAAAATCTTACGAGCGGGTTAAGAAGAAAACAGATCTATTTAACCCGGCAGTTGTGTCTTGGTTTGATTTGTTTTCAGGGTCATCGGGCATCTGAAAATTAAAAGTGTATTTAGCGGAACCGTAAAGGGTGTCGAAAACCCCCAACGAGCAGGAAGCGGCCTGCACCCATCCGCTGTTCCCTATTTTATAAAACAGAGCGTAAAACCGATCCATCGCTTTAGCGTGAATGTGTATTAGCCCCCTAAAAGGCTAGACTAAATTTGTAAATCAATTTAGTCGTAGTAAATTTAGGGAACAAACATGAAAACAAGAAGAAAATTCACGCCTGAGGAGAAGTACAGTATCCTGCCGGAAGCGGAACGGGAAGGGACGACAGAAGTTGCCCGCAAGTATAATCTCGCCCATTCGGTGCTGAGCTATTGGAAAAAGAAATACCTGGCCAACGGCAAAGATGGATTGAAAACCAGTTACAGGAAAGTAGATCCTAAAATCCGGGCTTTGGAAGAGGAGAATGCCCGATTAAAGAGGATCATAGTCAACCAAGCGCTTGAGTTGGAATTTAAAATGGAACTTTTAAAAACTGCGTATTTAGTATAAAAAGAATATATTTGTAAACGTGAAGACAATATACATATCGCTTTGGATTAAGACCAACACAAGAACAAAAAGTGTTGTTGGATAAGCATTTTGGATGTGTCCGATATATTTACAATTACTTTCTAAGTGCACGCAAAGAACAGTATCAGGCCAGTAATAAGTCGGATAATTATTATGCGCAAGCCAAAAGTTTAACGGAATTAAAAAAGCAAGCGGATACTATTTGGCGGATGGAGAGGAAATAAGACCTGAGTTTCAGACACACGCTGTGAAATCCGAAGCCCAACCCATCGCCTATGGCGTGGTGGTAGTTCACTGTTGAAAAAAGATAAATAGCTTACCTTGTAGCGTAAAATATAAGATCTTCTTTTAACCATTTAAAATGCAAAAAAAACTCTTTACAGCGGCACTTCTTATCTTGCTTACGGGATCGGGCATCGCCTTTTTACCTCAAGAGCCGCTGAAAGAACAACTGATCAAAGCATTGGAGCTGTTCCACAATCACTTTCTCCAGGAAAAAGTATACCTGCAATTGGACAAAGACTATTACGCAGCGGGAAGAACCATCTGGTATAAAGCCTATATAAGGCTGGAACAGCAACCTAGCAAGCTCAGCAGCATTTTGTATGTGGAACTCCTCAACAAGAAGGGAAAAATACTCAAGCGCAACAAACGCCCTATAAAAGACGGGGGGGCATATGGGAATTTTAAATTACCGACCGACATGCCCGCGGGAAATTATCGCATCCGCGCCTATACCATGTGGATGAGGAATTTTGATCCGGCTTTCTTCTTTAGCAAGGACATCCATGTATACCAGCCACTCGTAAAAAAGGAAAAACTATCTGTTGACATCGATACGACAGCACCTGATTTCTCTGTACAGTTTTTTCCGGAAGGAGGAGACCTGGTAGATTCCCTCCGCAGCATGGTTGCTTTTAAGGCGATCAATGAAAACGGCTATCCGGCAAAAGTACAGGGCGTCATCCTGGATCAGGACGGCAACATCATTGATTCCGTTCAATCAGTACATGATGGCATGGGAAGCTTCTCCCTCATGCCCCTGCCGGGGCAGACTTATACCGCTGAGATGACGGACAGCAGCGGAAATACAAAAACATTTACGCTACCCGCTGCCAAACCTTTCGGTGTGACGCTGCATGTAGTCAAGGTGGGCAACGACAAGGTGTTTTTTCAGGTGCAAAGACACGTAAAAGACACTTCCAACAAAGGCTTGTATAAGCTGGCCGCCCAAATGCACGGACAGCTGATCTATTTCGCCGGAATAGACTTCAGCCGGGGCTATATCGGTGGGCTCATCGCCCTTAAGAATGACCCTGCAGGAATCATGCAAGTTACTTTATTTTCCACTGAAGGCATTCCACTGGCCGAACGCCTGGTATTTCTCAAAAACAAAACAACGAAGCTGCCCTTGCAGCTCAGCATGGATACCGTTTCCCTCAGGCCCAGGGGAAAAAACGTATATACCCTGCACCTGCCCGACAGCCTGCAGGGCAATTTTTCGGTAGCAGTCACCGATGCCGATCAGGTGCTGCGATCTCCCGATCAGGATAACATTATTTCGCACTACCTGCTCACTTCCGATATTAAGGGGAATGTTTATAATCCCGCCTGGTACTTCCATGCCGATGACAGCGCTACCCGGCACGGACTGGAATTGGTCATGCTGACCAACGGATGGAGAAGATTTGAATGGAGAAAGATACTGAACAACCAATATCCCGATATCAAATTCGCACCAGAACCAAACGGTTTACATTTTCTAGGGCAGATTTACACCAAAAAAGGACCCGTAACCACCGGCAGCGTTTCCATGATGCTTCGCTCGCCTATTGATTCTACTACCTACTTTATGTCGGGGCCGGCAGAGCCCACCGGCTATTTTAAAATCGACCACCTGTCCTTCCTGGATACCGCCTACCTCTATTACAAGGCGAAGGATACCCTGCACAAAAGAAGGACGGTAAAAGTAAAATTTGCCGATGAACCCGAACCCGAATACCGGCTGCTCAACACCCGGATACTACCAGGGAGACTACCGGTTTCAGACCGTTTGCAAAATTACCTTGAACTGGCCGGACAACGCAACCAAAAGGACCAGTATATCAGCAATCGGACCATCCTGCTGGATGAAGTCACGGTAACGGCCAACCGCATTCCGAAAGAAGAAACGACAGAAGAGCGCTATACCAGTGGCATGTTTAAAAGTGACAACGGCTATACTTTCGACCTGACTGACAAGACGCTGCCCTACTCCAATATCCTACAATTTCTGATCGGGCGGGTACCTGGCCTGATGGTGGGCCCGAGTCCCTCCAGGCCCAGCGTAAGATGGCGGGGAGGCACTCCCGGATTTTTCCTGGATGAAGTCCCGGTAAGTATAGATGAAATCGTCAACATACCAGTGGCGGATATCGCGCTGATCAAGGTATATCGACCGCCGTTCATGGGAGGATTTGGAGGAGCCAATGGTGCCATCGCCATCTATACACGCCGTGGAGGCGATCGAAACTTTGACCCCGGCGTAGGATTCACAAAGAAGACGTTGGTGGGCTATACCTTGGTGCGGCATTTTTATTCGCCGGATTATTCGGTAGATAAAAAAGTGAATGAATTGCCCGATAAACGGGCTACGCTGTACTGGGATCCCCTGTTAAAGACAGATTCCACTACCCATGACCTGAAAATCTCTTTTTATAATACTGATATTACCAAAAGGATTCGGGTTATTATCGAAGGGATCACAAGCAATGGAAAAATAGGCAGGATAGAAAAGATCGTGGAATAACCGCTCAGATCAGGCAATCAATACACTAGATAAGTCATATTCATACGTACCCGGAGCCGACATGAGAGCAAACACACCCATGCTTTTCCGTCATAGCCGTTGCTAAACAGCCCCGCGGTGAACAAAAATAATGATTCATGACAGACAGACCAAAGCTAAAACTACGGCTTACCGCGACCGACAAAACCGCAGAACTGCCGGGCTGGGTTTTACGCTCCGCCATTGGGGGCTTGGCTATCGTGACCTACCAAAGCTTGCCTGATACCATTCCCGTCCGTTTATAACGGAGCAGGGCAGGCCGATCGATTTGGGGCGAAGACAATATTTACCTTACCGTTAATCGCGACAATTCTATTCATCGGAATAACCCTTTTAAACAAGTATCCGCATTTTTTTAATTACCCGGGGCCGCCACAAAAGAAAACGCGCTCAAAAACTATACAAACGCGACGAGGCTGTTAAGATACGAAAGGCTATTGTACTCTTTATTTTCGGGGCTGATCACGCTTAAAAGCATTCAGAACGCGAAAGGACAAGCAGACGGACTTGGAACCTGGTTCCTGCCCCTGACCATGGGACTGATTCTTCTTCCGGTGATTTACTTTTTCCTCAAGACATCCGAAAAGGGGGACGAAGTGTCAACCACGCCGCTGGATTTTAACGCATGGATATCCTCTTCCGCCTTTTTGCAAATGTTTTTTTCAACACTGTCCCCCCGATTTCACGTTGCTTTGCCCATGAGGAGCATGCCCCTGAAAAAATTCCCCGGTACAATGTCGGGCAAAGCAACGCCGATCCCCGGGCTTTTTTACCCGAACAGATCGGCGCTATATAATACTCACTAATTTCTGCCGCTTGGCGACAATGAAACAGCTTTTCTTCTTAGGGCAGCTTATTCCACGGTAACAGTAATGGAAGCTGCCAACTGGCTGCCGTAAGAACGGTGAATGCCATCGGCAAACTGCAAGGTCAGCGTATGCTTGCCGGGAGGTAAAGTAAGTTCCGTCTCGGTCTGTCCTTTACCAAAATGTAAATGAGCAGAATCGGTAGGCACCACTGTACCGGCGGGCATAGAATCGCCTGCATCAATAAGAATATGATGATGTCCGTACCCTTCTTTTATCTCACCGGAAGGCTCTACCGTCATCCCCTGTACGCCCATTTCAACCTTAAATGGAGAAGAAACGGTTTGTCCGTCTTCCAGGTTTTTGAAGAACACCTTCGCATCAGCAGGAACCGGAGGTAGCGCACCGGCATCAGCAGAAGCCATCTGGCTGTGATCCATTCCCTCCATTTGCATGGAATCTGAAGAAGCATTGTCGTTGTTTTTACCCGCATTGTTACAGGCGGCAAGTCCCAGGAATAAAAGGGCTACAATAAAACTAAGTGTTCGCATAGTAATTTTTTTAAATGAACAAATTCAACTTTACAAGGGGTAAAAATAGCATAAAAAAAAGACAAAGCCGAAAACCTTGTCTTTTTAATCCGGGTGGCTGATGGGACTCGAACCCACGACCCTCAGAACCACAATCTGATGCTCTAACCAACTGAGCTATGCCCACCATTTCAGCCCTGCAAAATTAAACTATTTAATTTACACTCTCCAAATGGTTTTTTCCCAAAATAACTCCAAAATCTGATTTTTTAC
>CAYXRN010000160.1:0-6923 GCA_964467635.1 uncultured Chitinophagaceae bacterium
ACCACCGGGCACTGCTGCAGGTGTATAAAAAAACCAACGACAATTAACAGTACCAATCTCCGGATGTACATATTTTAGTATATCCTGCGTCCTTGCAGTAAATGCGCCCAGAAACAAAAAAACCACCAGGACAGCAGTACAAACACCTTTGTTTTTTATTCCCATTCTTTTTATTTTAAAATAATAACTCCCAAAAGACAAAAACAACCTGAGATCTTTTATCTCGCCACTTGTTTTTCGTTCAATAAGTAAGAATATAACTCACGCGGCTTATCTATTTGACCAATAAAAAGTGATGCTGGAGGTATTAAGTCACCCACTTCTACTTGTTTACTCCTTCATCGCCAAGTGAGGAGACTATAAATAAGATAACTTATTTTGTTCAAATGTATGAACATAAAGGTAGAGAGAAAATTATTTCCTTCCAAATAAAAAATGGAATTTTTTAGAATTAATTTTTACCCTACTGAATATCAGTAATTTATAATGTAGCCTCTTTACCGGAAGTATCCTTTGCGTCACTTCTGCTCTTCCAATGCTGTTCAATTTCCTCCAGGGACCTTCCTTTTGTTTCAGGAATCAGCTTCCAGACCAGCCACAATGTAGGCGAACAAAGAATGGCAAATATCCAGAAAGTACCGGCAGGGCCAATGCCGTCCAGCATCATGGGTGTAAGTTGACCTACAAAGAAATTAGCCACCCAAAGGGAGAGTGTTCCCAATGCCATAGCGCGTCCACGAATAGAGGTGGGAAAAATCTCACCTATGATTACCCAGCAAACCGGACCGAATGAAAAGGCGAAACTTGCAATATAAAGAAGCAGAAGCAAAAGTATCCAGGTACCACTTACGATATCCATCTGAAATAATATGCCGATAGCAATAAGCGCAATAATAGCCAATGATACGCCTAAATTAAGCAGGGGTTTCCGCCCCCATTTGTCCACTGTAAAAATGGCAACAAAAGTAAAGATCACATTCACAATACCAATGGTTACCTGTCCGCCAAAAGCGCCCCCCAAGGTAAAACCGGCTTCATCGAGGATGCGTGGCCCGTAATAAATTATGGCAT
Source organism: uncultured Chitinophagaceae bacterium (assembly GCA_964467635.1). Taxonomy (GTDB): domain Bacteria; phylum Bacteroidota; class Bacteroidia; order Chitinophagales; family Chitinophagaceae; genus FW021-bin31. The sequence continues at coordinate 1,072 of CAYXRN010000160.1, forward strand.
TAATACCGGAAGCCTGAGACAAAAAAGGCAGCAGCAACCCAATGATTAATGCTGTACGATAAGCAGGGGACAATAATTCTTTTATAGAACCTTTTTCATTGACAAAAGATTGTTTGATGGCCATCATTTCCCGTCGCGTCGTACTTTCATCATTTATTTTTCCCAAAAGTTTTTCGGCCTTCTTTTCCTGCTTTTTCATTAATAACCAACGGGGTGATTCCGGTATAAAAAACAGGGAAATAAGAAAGATGGCTGCTGGAATTACTCCCATTCCCAGCATGCCCCGCCACACATGTGCCGTTACGATCCAATGAAAAAATCCCTCCCCTGTAAAAATTCCATTCATGGAATACTCTAAGAGGGTGGCATTAGAGAAGTAAGCGCATAAAATACCAATGGTAATAGCAAGTTGGTATAACGTAACCATTCTTCCACGCAATCTTGCGGGGGAAAATTCTGAAATGTATAAAGGGGAAACCATAGAAGCTACCCCAATACCCAATCCTCCTATGAAACGAAAGCCGATTAAAATGGCTTCTCCTTTTGCCAGCATACAACCTATTGCCGAGATCGTAAAAAGGAATGCCGACAACAACAACACTTTTTTTCGGCCATAACTGTCGCTGAGCTTCCCCGCAAATGCCACGCCAATGATACAACCCAATAAGGCACAGCTTACAAACCAGCCTTCCATAGCGGCTGACATTGAGAACTCATCTTTAACAAAGCCAACCACTCCGGATATAACTGCCGTATCGAAGCCGAATAAAAAACCACCAAGCGCAGCAATGATACAAATCAAAGCCAGGTAACGAAAACGTGAGGAAGACGTACTATTAGTCATAAGTAAGTATATTTTCGAATTATCGATTAGGTTTCCTCGTCATCAGGACGGAGAGCATCACATAAAAGTACCGGAGTCAATTTCGCGACCATTTCACGCCCTGTCCTCGTCTACATTAATGGCGATCTTTCAAAAACGCTTTCACCACTTTTGCTTCCTCATCACCTTCATTGATCAGGGTATAGCTTTCTGCCGCTGCCGGAACTACAAAAGTCTCCGCATAATTAAAACGCTGTTGAAATCCATTTTTTGTTTTAATCAAGATACTAACTCCTTCTACCAACATGAGTACATGACAACTCCCCTCGGTATCTATATCCATTTTATCTTTAAAATCATACCGATGCACGTCGTAAAAATGCTCAGGATGCGTTGGTAAATGAATTTGTTGCCAGTCCTCCTCACAATGGAGAACATAAGGTTTGGAGATTAGCTCTTTCCCTACCTTTTCTCCTTTTAAGTCAAATTTTAAGTTATTAAACGCGTGATCAATATTGATCGGCCGGGGATTCCCATTTAAATCCAACCTCAGCCAGTCATACATTTTGAAGGTAAAGATATACGGTGTGGCGCTGATTTCCAAGACCAGATTTCCTTCAGCGGCGCTGTGTACCGTACCATGAGGTATCAGGAAAAAATCATGTTTCTTTGCTGGGAAGAGTTGCACATATTCAGTAATATTAACCGGCGTATTCTGCTCATTGCTTTGCTCCAGGTCCTCCCTGAACTTAACAGGGTTGATATCCTCCTGAAATCCCAAATACACTTCCGCGTTCTCTTGCGCCTCTAAGATATAATAAGTTTCGTCCTGTGTAAAATCTTCTCCAAAATTTTCCTGTATATAATCATCTGAAGGATGGCATTGAATGGACAGATTACCCCCTTTTATGGTATCCAAAAAGTCAAATCGAATAGGAAATTGGTCTTCAAATCTAGATGCATGGGATTCTCCTAAAATATCCTGGTTGTGCGTGAACATTAAAAAATCAAAGGAAACTTCCAACAATAAATGATCGCTTTCAAACAACAATCCATTCTCGGGGGTAATCAGTTCAAAAGACCAGGCATAATTTATTTCCTGCTTGTTAATTCCATCGATATGATGCTTAAGCCATTGCCCTCCCCATGCGCCCGGTTCAAACCACGGCCGGGCACGAAAGACATTTTTACTCATTACGCGCAACGCCTCCCGTAGATGCTGGAAATACATCCAGGTTACCGAATCAGAACGCTGACCGTCTACAATAACTTCAATATTATTTAAAATAGCTTTCTTATGCTTATTCAGCAGTACCCAATCCACGAAATAAAACCGCTTGTACATCTGTACGTTGTCTTCATTTTTTGAAGAACCCAAATTGGTAATACTTCCCGATCGCATCCTGTATTGTAACTCATTCTTAGGAAGGTCAATATATATGAGCGGCGCGTCCCATCCTGCTAACGAGGCCCCAATGCCCATCACAATATTAATATCTGCGGCAGGATCAGCAGCACAACTTTCAATTTTCCCTTGGTCAAAAAAGTCTGTCAGGTCTTTGTCACATCTTCGCCCCCAGACCGAATCGTCTTCTCCAAGATACGGCTTAAGCATATCGGAAATTTTGTCTTCCGGCAGCAACCATTCTTCTGTATTCACCAGATTTATCTTCAAGTTCGAGGGAAGCTTGGTGGTAACGTCTGCAGCTAGTTTTTCCCAAAGAACGCCTGCATAGCCATCAATAACCACCGTCTTTTTTGCTACGATGTACTCCGCCAGCGAGCTTATCCCTTTGCTGATGCTGTTGCTGTCGAGCTTAAAGGTGGGATAAACGTCATACTTATTATCGTTTCGGCTCTCCTTTTTGACGGGTAAAAGATACTGATTAGACGTCCGGTAAACGATTGGTCCGCGATTCGGAGTTTTTAATAGACTTGCGGCGCCAAGAACAGTTGACTTTTCATTTTCCTGGGACAATACTACGGTAACAGGCAAGCCACTACCAGAAATTGCTTCTTTTAACTCCTGAAGAAAAAATTCGGCGGCCTTACTGATATTTCCGCCCAGGATCAGGCACTCCGATTTGGATGAATTAAGCCATGGAGCAAGAAATAGGCCCAGCTCCTTTCCAAAATCAGAAAAAACCGCCCGGGATACGACGTCTCCATTTAGGGCGAGTTCATAGATCTCCTTTGCATCGCAAACGGCTTCTTTACTTTGCTTTCTATGCCTTGCCAATAAGCCTCTGGCGGAAAAATAGTCTTCCGCCATGCCGTTTTTATAAGGCACCTGGTAAAGCGTCCCTTCTTCAGGGATGCCGACTCCGTCCGTTATGGGCGTCCTGTCTTTCAAAAACGCGCTTCCCAGGCCTGTACCTAAGGTAAGGGCCAGCATGTTTTTGCTATCCCGATCGGTACAATTTTCTCGTTCACCCAAAGCAAAACAAATGGCGTCATTTTGAAAACTAATCTGAAAACTTGATGGCAGATCCAGCATTTCACGCAAAGCCTGTTTTAAATCCATTTTATACAGCGCGTCATACTTTCCCAGGTCCTTGATATAAGAAATGCCATTTTCGTAATCAAACGGCCCCGGCATAGCTATGCCAATTCCCCTTAAATCCGCTTTCCTGCCATCGAGTATTTTCATAATACCATTCTTCCACTCTTTCAAAATAGAGGAGCTGTCTGCTCTTGAATGGACCGTAACCGTTGTAAAACTATCTCCCAGTAGTTTCCCGGATGCCTGCTCTATAAGTCCCCCTGAAATATGGGTTCCACCAATGTCTAATCCCAAAATAATATTCATGTCTAAATGTTTGAACATAGCAAAGATAATAAAACTTTCGGCAAAAACAAATTCTGTAAAATAACAGCTGCAATTCAGAGCGGGTTTCTTTTTATTCAGAATCCCAAGATCGGAAACAATCTCATAGGCTCCTCTACCCAGTACGCATAGAAATTCTTTGGACTGATCTTAAATAACGAATGAGATTCACAGATAGGGTTTCCGGCTTACCCTTCTGCCGCCAGCTTATTCCAGTTGACAGATCTGGAAGATTGGCCTTATCTGACAGACCTTTTCGTCCAGTATCCAACTCATCATCCAATCGCGTAGCCGGTTCCATAAGTATTTTGGCGTAAATTTAGGACTTCGCTCAAGCAGCGTCTGGCAAATTATTGAAAGGTGGGACATTAATTTTTCAAATGGGTGCGGAGCCGGATAAACCGTGGAAAAAATAAGATGTTTTAGCTCACCTGCGATTGAGTAAAAGGTCAGATCACAGGTAAATGCTTGTCGAATTCCTGTTTATATTCATACGGTGATTTATTCTTAGTGGCTTTAAATTGATGATTAAAATGGGAAATACTGTTATAACCACAGGAATAGGAAACTTCCCTGATGCTCATGTCTTCTTCAATTAATAAGCGGCAGGCTTTACCAATCCTTACTTCCATTAGAAACTGGGTATAGTTTTTTCTTGTTTTATCTTTAAAGAACCTGGAGAAAGAATGTTTGCTCATGTGGATCAGAGCAGCCACTTCTTCTACGGATATAGAAGTATGAAAGTTATTGAAGGTATATTCTATTACAGCGCTTATTCTTGCATTATCAATATTACTGGAATGATAAGTAAATCCGCTGGAGGCAAGTATTTCAAATTCATTACTGTCTGCCATTAGCTGCAGAATATAAAGAAGATCAACAAGTCTTCTGCCAGGGCTTACATACAGTAAACTGTTTAATATCATGCCTGCATGAAATCTCGCTTGTCCTGTCAATCTGAGTCCCCTGTTGGATAAATCCAAAACGTCTTTAATCCCAGTCGTTTCAGGTAGCGCGAAGAAGGGATTTCCCAGTATTTCTTTCAGGAAAAGAACAGCGATTACCTCTCCAGGCTTTTCACATTGGTCTCTCAGGTATTCCTCTTCATGCCGGTAGGAATGAGGCAGGTTTGGTCCTATTAGGATTACATCACCGCTTTCGAATGGTCCGTTATAATCACCAATCAGCCAGGTACCTCTGCTCCTTTTAATACATACAAGTTCATAATCAGGGTGATAATGCCAGTCGGTACGAATGTTTCGGCCAGTATCTTTTCTGAGAACAAAAGAATGTTCCGGTTGGGGGAGAGACTTGCGTAAAGTTGGTTTCATGCCAAAATAATTATACTGATTATTAAGATAAAATACTATCGTAAATATAAATAATTTTTGGATTTTATCAATATAATGCAAAATAAAACAAATTATTGCCATAAAACAGCAACAGTTTCTGATAGCTTTTTTTGACGTAACTGAGATTACTAAAAACGGCTTCAACCCAACAATATTTTGCCGGAATAGTGAAAGAATCTAAAAAGAACCACTCTTAAATTTGCCTGTACAATATTGTTGATAGCGATTATTCCTTAATGAGATAAAAATGAAATGATATGAACAAGAACAAGCCAGTCTCTTTATGGTATATTAAGAAGGTGAAACAACCCTTAATGATTGCCTTCTTTTTAAGCATACTTTTAGTATCAATGGACTTGACACTTACAGCCACCCCTCCTGCTTTACATCAGCAACACGAGATCAGCGGTGTGATAACAGATGAAAACAATAACCCATTAATGGGGGTTACTGTAAAAGTAAAAGGAACTGCTTTAGGGACAGTGACGGACACAAAAGGAAGGTTTAATTTACAGGTTCCTGATAATGCGGTTTTGACAGTAAGTTATATCGGCTATCAGACGAAAGAAGTAAAAGTTGGAGATAAAGTATATTTCAATATTAATCTGAAGGTTTCTTCCTCCGGTCTGAATGAGGTAGTTGTCGTAGGGTATGGTACTCAGAAAAAAGCTAACCTTACGGGAGCGGTTTCACAGATCGGTCCTGAGATGCTTGAAGATCGTCCGGTTGCTAATGTAAGCCAGGCGCTACAAGGGGTAGTTCCCAATCTTAATGTAAGTTTCAGCGATGGCCGTCCGGGAAGTTCTGCTTCTCTTAATATCAGGGGGTTTACATCTATTAATGGGGGTGA
>CAYXRN010000161.1:0-6911 GCA_964467635.1 uncultured Chitinophagaceae bacterium
CAAAAGTAGAGAAATTCAATCATGTAAGTTATCTTTGGGATGAAGAGGAGGCAGAGAAGCTGGGTGGTGACCAAGTGGGCTTATTATTATATCGTTCGAATTTATTAGGTGCAGATTTACGTCTGACTAACTATGGTGGTGGTAATACTAGCTGCAAACTCATAGAACAGGACCCATTAATTGGAACGGATACCCGTGTTATGTATGTAAAAGGTTCCGGTGGGGACTTGGGTACCTTGAAAAGGGAGGGGCTTGCTGGCTTGTACCTGGATAAGTTACAGGACTTAAAGAAGGTTTATCGCGGATTAGAATACGAAGATGAAATGGTGGCTTTGTTCAATTATTGTATTTTTGATCTGAACTCTAAAGCACCTTCCATTGATACTCCGCTGCATGCCTTTTTACCTTTTAAGCACATTGATCATTTACATCCGGACGCAGCCATAGCTATTGCCGCCTGTAAAGATGGCAAGAAAATCAATGATGAATTATTTAAGGGACAAATGGGCTGGGTCGATTGGCAACGACCGGGTTTTGATCTGGCCCTACAACTGGAAGCCTGTTTGAATGACAATCCAGGTATTCGAGGAATAATGTTAGGGGGACATGGCCTATTTACCTGGGGAGATACTGCTTATGAAAGTTATAGAAATACACTGGAAGTAATAGAGAAATATTCGGAGTATTTAGCGAAAAGTTTTGAAAAACAAGGCAAAGTATTTGGTGGGGTAAAGGTTACTTCTTTATCAAAAGAAAACAGATTAAAGCAGGCTGCAAAGCTAGCGCCGGTTTTACGTGGTTTTTGTTCCTTCGAAAAACACCTGCCTGTTGAACAGGCAGGCTCAAGGCAGACAGGCATGATTGGCCACTTTACTGATGAGGAACGGGTACTTGAATTTATCAACAGCAATGAAGTAGAGCGGCTAGCAAAAATGGGAACGAGTTGTCCAGATCATTTTTTACGGACAAAAATACGCCCGTTAGTCCTGGGGTTATCCCCCGATGAAGACCTGACTAATATAGAGGGACTAAAAGAAAAATTAAAACCGGCTTTTGAAGACTATAGGGCTTATTATAGAAAATATTATGAGGATCATAAACATCCAGACAGCCCTGCTATGCGGGACCCTAATCCTGTTGTTATTTTATATCCTGGTGTAGGAATGTTTACGTTTGCAAAGAACAAACAGACTGCGCGTGTCGCTTCAGAATTTTATATCAACGCTATAAATGTGATGAAAGGGGCAGAAGCTGTTTCAGAATACGTATCTTTACCCTTACAAGAAGCCTTTGATATTGAATACTGGCTTTTGGAAGAAGCCAAGTTGCAGCGTATGCCCAAGCCCAAGCCTTTATCCGGTAAAGTGGCACTGGTTACGGGGAGTGGTGGCGGAATAGGAAAAGCCATAGCGCGAAAGTTTCTTGCAGAAGGCGCCTGTGTGCTCATTACTGATATTAATGATGACCGCAGTAAGGATACAAGTGAGGAATTTTCCCAAGCATTTACACCAGATAATGTAAAAGCGGCTCATCTGGATGTTACAAGCCAACAGGATGTAGAACAATGTTTTCAGATGTCCTGTCTGGCTTTTGGCGGTGTTGACATTATTGTGAATAATGCAGGTCTTTCCATTTCCAAATCCTTGACAGAAACTACTTTAGAGGACTGGGATGCGCTACAGGAAATTTTGGTAAAAGGCCAGTTCATGATGTCCAGGGCTGCGGTAAAAGTCTTTAAAAGCCAGGACATGGGGGGAGATATAGTGGATGTCGTTAGTAAAAACGCCTTAGTCAGCGGACCCAATAATGTGGGATATGGGACGGCAAAAGCCGCGCAGTTGCATATGAGCCGGCTGATGGCAGCAGAACTGGGTGCTGACAGGATTCGGGTGAATGTTGTTAACCCGGATGCAGTCATTCAAGGCAGCAATATCTGGGCCGGAGGCTGGGCGGAAGGGCGAGCAAAAGCTTATGGTATTTCAGTGGCGGAATTGCCGGACTTCTATGCTAAACGTACATTGTTAAATGTAACGATTTTACCAGAGGATGTGGCCGATGCGGTGTTTGTTTTCGTAAGTGGGCAATTAGCTAAAAGCACCGGCAATGTATTAAATGTAGATGGAGGCGTGGCAGCAGCGTTTGTACGGTAGAAGATGAATTGAGAATGTTGTTGTATAGTCGGATTTTTAATATTCCATTAGTTTAGAGATAATAAAAGAATTAAAGCACAACCTTTTTGTAGCTAAAAATAATTATTTGTGCCTTCATAGCTTAAAAATTGAATAGCATGAAAATTTCTCAGGATCAAATTGCTGCCTTCAATGACAAGGGATTGAAAAAACATCAATTACGTTGGAATGTTTTGAAAAATCAGTTAACTGAAGCCGGTGTTGATGTAAATGAATTGCTTAAACAACTCCGTGCTTTTCAAATTGCCATTCCGAGTTGGGCCTTAGGGACGGGTGGTACCCGATTTGGACGCTTCCCGATTGGCGGAGCGCCGTTAAGCCTGGAAGAAAAGATGTATGATATTGGTTTGCTTCATGCATTGAACCGATCTAGTGGAGCAATTTCATTGCATATTCCCTGGGATATCCCTCAAGATGCGGAGGCGATCCGTTCTTTAGCAAAAGAATTAGGACTAAGGTTTGATGCCGTTAACTCTAACACTTTTCAGGATCAACCAGATCAAAAATATTCTTATCGTTATGGTTCACTTTGCCACACGGATAAGTCAGTTAGAGATCAGGCGATTGCACATAATTTAGAAGTGGTGAAATACGGGGTGGCGTTAGGTACCAATGTATTATCTGTCTGGCTTTCGGATGGAAGTATTTTTCCCGGTCAGCATAATATGCGGGAAGCCTTGCAGCGAACTTTAGATTCGTTACAGCAGATTTATAAAGGTATGCCGGGCGAGTTCGAAATGCTGGTAGAATACAAACCTTTTGAGCCGGCTTTTTATGCCACGGTGATTCCTGACTGGGGAACCTCTTTTTTACTAGCTACCAAATTAGGAGCGCGCGCGAAGACCTTAGTTGATCTGGGCCACCATTTGCCGAATACCAATATTGAACAAATCGTTTCTACTTTACTAGCTGAAGATAAACTGGGCGGCTTCCATTTTAATGATTCGAAATACGCGGATGACGACCTGACGACCGGAAGTATGAAACCTTACCAGCTGTTTTTAATTTTTTATGAATTAGTCGAAGGAATGCGTCACAAAAGCCGTTCGATGCAGAAACTGGGATGGATGATAGATGCAAGCCACAATATTAAGGACCCGTTGGAAGACCTGTTGCAATCGGTCGAGGCAATTAAACTGGCTTATGCACAAGCACTGTTGGTCAATAAAGATAAATTAAGGGAGGCTCAACAGCAAAACGACCCGGTCTCAGCGCAAGAAGTGTTACAGGACGCTTTTCGTACCGATTTACGTCCACTGTTGGCAGAGGCAAGACTTGTAGAGGGAGCCGCGTTGGATCCTCTTGCTGTTTACAGGCAGCTGCATGTTCGTCAAACGCTCATTAATCAGAGGGGAGAAAAGACGGTAGCGACAGGCTTGTGATAGAATACGATGATTGTTTGACTGATAGGTGGTTGTTAAAATCTGTTGCTTCTTAAAATTGTATTATTCAATATCAGCCTTACGCACGAGCTGCGTTTGGGTATGCTTATGAAACGAAGTATACCGGGAACGCGTTTCCCTGATAACGTTACAAAAATTATTCAAAAGAAGCACGAATATCAACAATGGAAGCAAGGAAGTAAAATAAAAACATTCGTTAAATAGAAATAAGTGGTGACTATAAAAATCTTTTATTTTTAAACATGATAGCTATTTTCGACCTGGGCCGTACCCATAAAAAGCTTCTGTTGTTTGATCAGGAATATAGTGTAGCGGAAGAAACCATGGTTGTTATACCGGATAAGAAAGATGAAGATGGGAATGATTGTGAAGATCTTGATGCGATTGTCAGTTGGATGAGAAGTCAGTGGGCAAGAATATGCTTGAATCCCGATTACGAGATCAGGGCCCTTAATTTTTCTACACATGGCGCTTCTTTTGTTCATCTGGATAAATGGGGAAACCCTGTTACCTTCTTATACGATTACATGAAACCGTTGAGGCCCGAAATAATGGATGGATTTTATGAACTATTCGGTGGAAGAATGGCCTTCTCCATGAAAACCGGTTCTCCTGCTTTAAATATGCTCAATAGCGGTATACAGCTATATTGGTTGAAAAAATTCAAGCCCGATCGTTTTAAAACAATAGCCTCCAGTTTACATCTGCCTCAATATGGAAATTACCTTTTCTCCGGTAACAAGCATGCGGATATCACAAGTATCGGTTGCCATACAGGGCTCTGGAATTTTGACAAGCAATTATACCACCAATGGTTGATGCAGGAGGACCTAAGCCATCTACTGCCTAAGCCGGAACCCGTAAACACGTTTGACCAGATACAGCTTGGAGAAAAGACTATCCCTGTAGGCATCGGTATACATGACAGCTCTGCCGCTTTATTGCCCTTTGTAAAAATGGCTGACGAACCTTTTGTATTGCTTTCTTCCGGTACCTGGAATATAGCCTTAAATCCTTTTTTTGCCGGCCGTTTGAGCGAAGAGAAATACCAGAAAGATTGTTTATATTATCTTTTAGAGAAGGACCGTAAGGTTGCTGCTTCCCGGCTTTTTTTAGGGAATGAGTATGATTTTCAGATTAAAAAGCTAGCCGCTTATTTCAACAAAGAAGAAGGTTATTTCCAAACGCTGGCCCCCGATAAAGTCAGAATGGAAGAAGTCTTATCAAAGTGGCCAGAAGGCTTGTTGTTTTATCCAGATACCATGCAGGGTACCGGTCCTTTTCCTCAGTTAAAAGGTTCGGCCCCTGATTTGTCGCTGTTTGCTTCACTTGAAGAGGCTTATTATAAACTGATGCTGGATCTAACTTGGTTTCAAAAGGTGAGCATTACCTTGATTTCAGGACCAATTAAGAGGCTGTATGTCAGCGGAGGATTTATGAACAATGCCGTTTTTATGGAGTTGTTGCAAGCTTTCTTCCCCGACTGGAAAATCTTTATCGCAGAAAATAAAAGAGCCTCTTCTTTAGGAGCGGCTATGGCCTTGCACGAGGTTTGGCAAAGTGTTCCTCTGTCAGCATCAGTAAGCCCTATTGTTCCGTTTGTCAAACAATTGAATTTTGATCTGAGCCAGTATTCGGTTGCTACTAATAGGGCTAATTATCCTGCAACTTAAACCATTAAACAATATACATGGGAATCATTATTGGAGTCATTTATCATTTTATAGGCGGTGCCGCCGCGGGGAGCTTCTACATGCCTTATACGCGGGTCAAAAAATGGTCGTGGGAAAGTATGTGGATTGTGGGCGGGCTTTTTTCCTGGCTAATTGTTCCTCCGCTAGCCGCTTGGCTTACGATCCCCGGTTTTCAGGATATCATCCGCTCAACCAGTCTCAGCACTTTATGGTGGACCTACTTGATGGGCGTGTTGTGGGGCATTGGTGGCCTGACTTATGGGCTGGGCGTACGCTATCTGGGCATGTCGCTCGGTAATTCTGTAATACTGGGACTTACCATGGCGCTGGGCGCATTATTGCCAGCCGTTTATTACGACCTGATTCCGCATGCCGGGAAAATTACCATTTCTCAAATGTTTGATAACAGATGGGGGCAATTTGTTTTAGTTGGTATCTTGATCTGTATAATAGGTATTGTTATTTGTGGCAGGGCCGGAATGATGAAGGACAAAGAGATTTCAGTGGAAGAAAAAGAACGAGAGAAAAAGCAGGGTACCGGTGAATTTAGAATCGGATTAGGCTTGTTAGTGGCGATCATATCCGGTATCTTGAGTGCTTGCTTTAACTATGGAATTGAAGCTGGTACTCCCATGGCGGAAATGGCAGTAGCCAGAGGCGTGGATCCGTTATTTCAAAATAATGTCATTTTTGTAGTACTGCTTTGGGGAGGGCTCACTACCAATTTTGTGTGGTGCCTTTTCCTGAATCTTAGAAATAAAACCTACACTAATTATGTGGATAAAAAAGCACCTCTAAAAGCAAATTATCTTCTGTCGGCGCTGGCTGGTACAACTTGGTTCCTGCAGTTTTTCTTTTATGGAATGGGGGAGAGTAAACTGGGTAATGGTGCCAGTTCCTGGGTGTTACACATGGCTTTTATCATTTTGATAGCCAATATATGGGGGTTACTGCTTAAAGAATGGAGAGGCGTTAGCCGTAAAACCTTATGGATGGTGATTGCGGGTATTTTAACCATCGTAGCGGCTGTGCTGTTTGTCGGCTATGGAAACAGCTTAAAGAGCAGTTAGGGTTTCTTGTCTTTGGGAAAAACGGCGGGCAGATCGGCATAAAAGTACCGTTATTGAGACTTTTTGGATAATTTGCCGTAAAGAGACATGTTTAAAGCGGCCGATAAATGAAATAAGCGTGGCGGTCAGCAAACGGACCGATGAGACGGAAGGCCCATTTGGCTGGAAAATTTGATTGAAGCTATTGATCCAAAGTAAAAACTACCTTTTCTGCCCTCATTTCCCTAATTTTGCCTCCGAATCAATCTTAAAAGTGAAATCATGTTTTTCCATTTTTATAAATACCAAGGGGCCGGCAATGATTTTGTGATTTTGGACAACCGGCTGGATGAATACACTGCTTTGGATCAAAAGGATATCTTTTTGATCTGTGATCGTCATTTTGGGATAGGCGCGGACGGTTTAATGCTTTTAAACAACCACCCGGAGGCTGACTTTGCGATGACGTATTTTAATTCCGACGGCAAAGAAGGATCGATGTGTGGCAATGGCGGGCGCTGCATCGTCGCTTTTGCAAATGCCAAAGGCCTGATTAAGGAAGAAACGACTTTTATG
>CAYXRN010000162.1:0-6906 GCA_964467635.1 uncultured Chitinophagaceae bacterium
TGGTCATTGGTTATCAAGATGGCAGAACCGAAATCAGAGAAAAGTAGTCCTTACGGCAGCCATTTTTTTTCGAAATCAGGTTTGCGTTTTTCCAGGAAGGCATCTCTGCCTTCTTTGGCCTCGTCCGTCATATAAGCCAGCCGGGTGGCCTCTCCTGCAAAAACCTGTTGCCCGACCATCCCATCGTCCGTCAGGTTCATGGCATATTTAAGCATTTTTATGGAAATCGGGGATTTAGCCAGGATTTCCTGTGCCCATTGGTAGGCGGTGGTCTCCAGTTCTTCATGAGGGACTACTTTGTTTACCATGCCCATCTCAAAGGCTTCCTGTGCGGAATAATTTCTTCCAAGAAAAAATATTTCCCGGGCTTTCTTTTGTCCTACCATTTTAGCAAGGTAGGCGGACCCATATCCTCCGTCAAAACTGGTTACATCGGCGTCTGTCTGTTTAAAAATGGCATGTTCTTTACTAGCCAAGGTCAAATCACAAACCACGTGAAGACTGTGGCCGCCCCCTACGGCCCAGCCAGGAACTACGGCGATGACGGCTTTGGGCATAAAACGAATAAGCCGCTGTACTTCCAGGATGTTGAGCCGGTGCATTCCATCATTGCCTATATAGCCTTGACGGCCCCGGGATTTTTGATCCCCTCCGCTGCAGAACGCCCATTTCCCGTCTTTCTTTGAAGGTCCTTCCGCGGACAGCAATATTACGCCGATAGAAGTATCTTCTTGGGCATCTGTAAAGGCGTCCAGTAGTTCCGAAGTAGTTTTCGGCCGGAAAGCGTTACGAACCTCCGGGCGGTTGAAAGCAATGCGGGCTACCCCATTGGATTTTTTGTAGGTGATGTCTTCATATGCTTTAGCTGTTTTCCAGTCTATGTTCTTCATTGTTATATTGTCTTTATTTAATATATTAATATTGTTTTTTTGTCCTTTTTGGGTGTAAAACGTAGCGCAGTTATTGATTCATGCGAGGTTTATCCTTGATTCCTCTATATCTGACGATACAACGATTCATAATTTGGGTACATGGAATGTCCAAAAACCTAACTGGCTTTGGTTGCATCACTAAAGGCGCCGCTTAACAGACAAAGGTGGGGGAAGAAGTTGATTTTCCCGTTGAGGGCCACGTAGCCACGAATTGGGGACATTTTCTGTTATTAATTCTCCTTCGGATTTTCTTTTTCTCCGGTAGAAACCTGATTCTACGTTGTAGTGTAAAAAGCTGTTTTTGGGTCATTTTTATTGTGTATCGTTTTTCGTACACTCAAATCTACACAATAAATTTGGTTTGCTTTAATGAAATAGATTGGACTATGTTGGAGTAGAAAGACGGGAAACGATACGTGAGTAAGGATTCTTTGACTTGGATGGCCTTATAAAAATTCCCCCGGTGGAAACCGGGGGACTACTCCCATCCTCTCTACGATAGCCATCAGTGATTGATGGCCGTAAACTTTAATATCTTTAATCCGAAAATCGGTTTTTGTCTTGTCACTTACAAAGATAAATAAACAATTAGGCCAAAAACGTTTAAGGTTTGTTAATTTACCAGTCTTCCAGGGTACTTCTTCAACGCCTCTTTTAAACAAATCAGCGCTTCTTTTAGTTCATTGCTGTTAAGCACATAGGCGAGCCTTACTTCCTGTTTCCCCAATCCCGGGGTGGCATAAAACCCTGATGCAGGCGCCAACATAAGTGTAGCGCCCTGATAGGAAAAATCTTCCAATAGCCACTGACAAAATTTTTCGGCGTCATCCACCGGAAGTTTAGCCATGGCGTAAAATGCGCCTAAAGGCATGGGGCATTCCACTCCTTTTATTTCCTGTAACGTATGCACCAGCAGGTCTCGACGGTCCTTATATTCTTTTTTAACCCGTTCAAAGTAAGTTTCCGGGACATCTACGGCCGCCTCGCCAAGAATTTGTGCAAAAGTCGGTGGACTGAGCCTGGCCTGGGCAAATTTCATCGCTGAAGCCAGTATATTTTCGTTTCTGCTGAGCAACGCCCCTATGCGGGCACCACAAGCGCTGTAACGTTTAGAAATGGTATCCATAACCACGACATATTCTTCCATGTCCTCCAATTCCAGGGCAGAGAAGTGGCTTCCCTCATAACAAAATTCCCGATAGGCTTCATCTGAAAATAAAAAAAGATCATGCTTTTGGCACAACTGTTTTAACTGCGCTAGTTCCGCTCTGCTGTACAAATAACCTGTTGGGTTATTGGGGTTACAAATCAGTATTGCGCGCGTACGCGGGCCAATGAGTGCTGCTATGTCTTCGGCCTGGGGCAATGCATAAGCTTGATCGATGTTGGAGGTTACCGGCTTAACGGAGACCTGGGCGGAATTGGCAAATCCATTATAATTCGCATAAAAAGGTTCGGGTATCAGCACCTCATCCCCGCTATCCAGACAGCTCATAAAGGCAAACAGGATCGCCTCCGACCCTCCGGTTGTTACAATTATTTGTGAAGCAGCAAGCGCAATATGGTTTCTCTCATAATACTCGGTCAGTTTTTGTCTATAACTTTCAAGCCCTGCACTGGGACTGTATTTCAAGGTGTGAAAAGTAGATGACCGGACGGCATTCAGGGCCTGTTCAGGGGTTTCAATGTCGGGCTGTCCGATATTGAGATGATAGACATGTATCCCCCTTTCTTTAGCAGCATCTGCAAACGGGGTAAGCTTTCGAATGGGCGAAGGCGGCATTTTTAGCCCCCTGTTGCTAATAGTAGGCATAATCTAATGTTTAGCGACAAGACATAGGTTGTCTATACAACCGAGGCAGTTTTATTGCGTTGATTTAAGACGATCTACTTCTATTTCTTTACGGTACCTTTGAGGTGCAATTCCAGTGTTTGTGGAATACCCTGGAAATTAACAAAAACCGTCTTATTTACCTGACCCAGAGCAGCTGCATTATAGGTGGCTTTTACTTCCCCTTTTTTACCGGGTAAAACAGGGCTTTTGGTCCAGGAAGGCGTGGTACACCCGCAACTGGGCTGTGCACTTTTAATGATCACCGGTTTGTCGCTTACATTCTTAAAGGTGTAGGTGACTGTTACGGGATGATTTAATTTGGCATCGCCAAAATCAATCGTTTCTTTATCGAATTTAATTACACCATCGAAAGGAGATTTCTTTTGTTCCTGTTGGGTAGTAGTGTTATTGGAAGCGGCGGATTGAGCAAAGGCTGCACTGCTAAAAAAGAAGGTGGCAGCAACTATGCAGATCATTATTTTTTTCATAACAAGTGAAATTTTTAAAAAAAATGATTAATTTACGGCAAATTACTACATCGCTCCAAGCGAGCGAAATAGTACACAATTTCAGCGGGCAAGTTACAAATTATTTGCTAACTCATTTTTACTTTTAACCTGTTTAGGCTTTTGTTAACATACGAAGACCCATTTGTATTTTCTGTTTTCGTGCTCAGGGATTTTCCCTATAATTCCTTACATTTGTAACCTAATTGCGAAGAATGGACGTTTATAATCATCCCGAATCTGAAATGCTTGGTGGTGCTTTATCCTTCGAGGAGTTTAAAAAGGAAGTGCTGGAGGATTACCGACTGGCCTGCCTGAGCAGGCAAACAAGTATCATAGGAAGGAGAGAAGTGCTCACGGGTAAAGCTAAATTTGGCATATTTGGCGACGGAAAAGAACTTCCGCAGATCGCCTGGGCTAAATTTTTCAAACCTGGTGACTGGCGCTCAGGTTATTACAGGGACCAAACTTTTGCTTTTGCTACGGGACTCTCCACGGTGTCCCAGTATTTTTCCCAATTGTATGGTGATCCGGATGCAGAAAACGACCCGAATTCTGCAGGAAGGCAAATGAATGCCCACTTTACTACCCAAAACATTGACGAAAACGGACTTTACCTTAATCTGGCGGAAATAAAAAATACGGCGGCTGATCTGGCGCCTACCTCATCACAAATGCCGCGCTCTCTGGGTCTCGCATTTGCCTCGAAGCTTTTCAGAAATGTCGAGGGACTACAGCATTTGTCTCACCTTTCCCACCATGGGGATGAAGTCTGCTTCGCCACGATCGGCGATGCCAGCACCTCTGAGGGGCATTTTTGGGAAACGGTAAATGCAGCCGCTGTGCTACAAGTGCCGCTGGCTATCTTGGTCTGGGACGATGGTTATGGTATATCGGTACCGCGGAAGTTCCAAACTGCTAAGAATTCCATTTCCAAGGCTTTAAGGGGATTTGAAAAGAAAAACGATGCCACGGGCATTGATATATATACGGTAAAGGGCTGGGACTACGCGGGGCTCTGCGAAACGTTCGAAAAGGGGATAAGTCGTATTCGAACAAAACACATTCCTGCCATCTTTCACGTACAGGAATTAACGCAGCCGCAAGGTCATTCGACTTCCGGTTCTCATGAGCGGTATAAAAGCAAAAAAAGACTTGATTGGGAAAAAGAATGGGATTGCAACTACCAGATGCAGCAATGGATTCTTGAGAATTCACTGGCTGATGAAGCTGAACTCACGGCTATTGAGAAAGAGACGCATGATGAAGTAATAAAGGCTAAAAATGAAGCCTACAGGAACTTTAAAGATCCGATTAAAAAGCAGGTTCATCATACCATTCAGTTGTGTAAAGGATTGCTGAAAGAGCAAAAAGAGCATCGACAACCAATCAGGACTTTAGCTAATAAACTGCTCACCAACAAGGACCCCCTGCGTCGCGATATCCTAAATACGGTATCACAGATCATTACACTCCCGGGACTATCAGGGAGCAATGCGCTCAATGAATTAAAAAAGTATTATCGAACCTATAAGGCGGAAGGTCAAGATCTTTACAACAGCCATCTTTATGCTTCCGGGGCTAATTCGGCGCTGCAGGTGCCGGAGGTAAAACCGGTGTACAAGGAAGATGCTCCCAGGATCAACGGATATAAAGTGCTAAACCGGTATTTCGACCAGTTGTTGGCTAAGAACGAACGTGTATTTGCCTTTGGGGAAGATGTTGGAAAAATCGGTGATGTAAATCAAGCTTTTGCCGGTTTGCAGGAAAAGCACGGCAGCGATCGGGTTTTTGATACCGGTATTCGTGAACTCACAATTATGGGGCAGGCCATTGGTATGGCGATGCGGGGATTACGCCCTATAGCCGAAGTCCAATATCTGGATTATATGTTATTTGCATTGGAGCAACTCAGTGATGATGTAGCTACGCTTCAGTATCGTACCAAGGGGTTACAGTTCTGTCCCCTGATCATACGTACGCGTGGCCACCGGCTGGAAGGAATCTGGCATTCGGGTTCTCCGATGGGCGTGTTGATCAATGCGCTTCGCGGCATGCATATCTGTGTGCCGCGGGATATGGTAAGAGCTGCGGGGATGTACAATACGTTATTGAAAGCCAACGAGCCGGCATTGCTGATAGAATGCCTCAATGGCTACCGGCTGAAAGAGAAAATGCCCGATAATATCGGGGAATTTACCGTGCCCCTTGGTGTCCCTGAAGTTGTTCATCCGGGGGAAGATGTTACGATCGTTTCTTATGGTTCCATTCTCCGAATAGCACAGGAGGCTATTCAACGCCTGGAAAAGGAGGACATATCCTGCGAGTTGATTGATGTGCAAACCTTGCTGCCTTTTGATATTCACCATAAGATACTTGAATCGTTAAAGAAAACGAGCAGAATACTGTTTTTGGATGAAGATGTGCCTGGAGGGGGGACCGCCTATATGTTCCGCCATGTGATGGAGGAGCAGGGAGGATATCGATATTTAGATGTTGCTCCCCGTTGCTTGTCGTCAGCTGCTCATCGCCCTTCATACAGCTCTGATGGCGATTACTTTTCCAAACCCAATGTGGAAACTATCTTTGAACAGGTCGTTCAAATGATGAAAGAATAACATGCATTATGGCAGAAGAACAACTCATTCCCGTTAATATTGTGGTAGCTGACCGGACCTATCGCCTCCGGATAAAACCCGGAGAAGAAGAAGCGATTCGCAAGGTAATGAAAGAGGTAAATGCCAAAATTGTAGAGTTTAAGACTTCTTTTGCAGGGAAAGACCTGCAGGACTATATTTCCATGTGTCTGATCTGGTATGCTACGCAAAGTGCTACACAGGAGCCGGGCGTTTCTGAAGAGATGACCAGTTTTCTGGAGAATATGGAAAAACAGATGGAAGCTGTATTGACAGAGACGGAATGAACAGGATCCAAGCCGGTTTGTTACCTTGTCGGCATTTATAAAGGCAGCCTGTCTGCGCTTTTTATTATTTTATTTTCGCCTTCGAAACAATTGCCCTAACGCCTACTTAAACTGTCATTTTATAAAAAACACGTTTGGCGTGAACAAACATTTTGGTCGGACGGTTATTTCGCTTGTTCAATAGGCGAGGCGTCACCACAAACCATATGTCAATATATTCTTTCACAAGGTTGATTCTGCGCCTTATATCCAACCGACACCTAAGGCGATCAGTTGGTTTTACGGCGCTTCTATATCAAAAAAGAGGTTGTCTAGAAAGACAACCTCTTTGCAAAACAACAATCTATTATTTGCTTCCTTGGGCCCACCAAAGAGGAGTTAATATTTCGTCCCCTCCAGGTCCTAAATATTGCACGGCCTGTTTGTATCCTTGAGGGTTAGTGTTCTGTAATCCTGAGGGATACCTCATACGTTGCGGCAAAAACTTTTGACTTGCTGTCATGTAGCTGGAAGAATTTAAACTGGGTAAGGTCTGTCTGGGCGTTTGAAAGATTACGTTTTCAAAGAAAGGCAACCCCAGTCTTCTATGATCGCTCCATGTTTCTAACGGAAGCCACGGCGTTTGTGCGATAAACTTCTGCGTAATAATTTTGGTTAAGTGATCATTTCTCACGGTCCCGTTCTTGTAAAGCGTGTTAACCGGGTACTTAA
>CAYXRN010000163.1:0-6861 GCA_964467635.1 uncultured Chitinophagaceae bacterium
TTTAATATTTCTTTAAAGTTATCAGCCGTCTGAAAAATAAGCTCAATATCCTGACTTGTCAGATCCCGGATACCCAGCAGATGTTTTACCGATAGTGTCATTCTAAGGCGCAAATTTAATGACAAAAAATGAAAGAACAGCTTTTTGTACGGTAATTATCATATTAGATCAATCAATTAACAGCACTTTGTCTTCTTCTTCATTTTCAGCCCACTCCACTTTTACCTTCTGTGAAATAATGGAATCAATACTGCGTCCTGTATAATCAGGCTGTATCGGAAGTTGTCGACTGAATCGCCTGTCGATCAATACGAGAAGTTCTATTTTCTTCGGTCTGCCAAAATCCAATATTGCGTCCAATGCCGAGCGGATTGTTCTCCCTGTATACAAGACGTCATCTATTAATATCACCTTTTTATTTTCCATGGAAAAATTAATCTCCGTTTTATTGGGTACGGGCATGGTCGTTTTTTTACTGAAGTCGTCCCTGTAAAAGGTAATATCCAACTGACCATATTGAATGGATGCTTCCGGCAAAATATTCTTCAGTTGCTGAAAAATGCGGTCAGAAAGGAAAATACCCCGCGGCTGCAATCCAATCAGCACGGTATCGGTAAAATATAAATGATTTTCAATTAGTTGATGACACAACCGGTCTATCGTGATTTTTAGTTGCTGCTGATTTAAAATCGTCTTCAAGTGCACCTCCGGGTTTTGGACAAAAATACTGAATGAACGGCAAATGATAAGGATATTCTTCCTCCTGGTCGGAAGGTTAAATCCCCAGTCCCTTTGCCTATTAACCGACCACCTATCTTTATGGAATTTTTCTTAGAAAGATATACACACAGCCTCAGTATTATTCATTAAAAAAGGATATTATACTGATAATCAATTGCTAATTTTCATATTCTTTAATTTTTGCTTCAATACGAGAATCTATACCGTAAAATGAAAGAAGCCTGCGAATGACATTTTCTACCAAAGCATCGGGGCAAGAAGCACCACTGGTAAGCGCTATTTTTACAGGCTGTTTATCCGGCAAAAACGTATAACTCAGCTTTTCTTCTTTTTCCCTCAAATCCCAATGGGCAATTTCTGTTGAAGATATGATCTTTTCCTGAGAAGAGATAAAATAGGTCGGCATTTTTCGCTCACACAATTCCACCAGGTGAGAAGTATTTGAGCTGTTGTATCCTCCCACCACAATGCAAAGGTCGGCTTCCGCTTCCAGCATCTGCCTCACAGCCTGCTGGTTATCATTGGTGGCATAGCAAAGGGTATCCCGGGTATCGGCGAAATGTCGAAGTACTTCTCCCTCTTTCAGGCCATACTTTTCAACCATTATGTCTCTGATATAGTCAGAGATAGCCTGTGTTTCATCAGCGAGCATGGTAGTCTGGTTGACGACCCCCAATCGGATGAGATCTTCCTTTACATCAAAATTTTTAGAATATCTTCCTTTGAATAGCATGTAAAATTTCTCTTCAGGTATTTTACCTAAGATAATATCTCCCAATAACTTAGCCTCTTCTATATTTCGAATTATTAAGGTGGGCGTATGGGACTGGCTGTGTGAAAAGGTAGCCCGGGTTTCTTCATGCCTGGGCTTCCCATGAATGACAACAGTATATACGTTTCCTCCGATGGAAGAGGCCTTGTTCCATACCTTTTCCACGAAAGGGCAGGTCGTATTATAATTGTTGGAATTTACACCTATCTGTTTCAGTTGATCCTCAATTTCCAGGGTGGTTCCAAAAGCCGGAACGATAACAATATCGTTTGGATCGATATCATCCCATGGAATCAACTGTTTTCCTGAAGTATCCATGATAAACCGGACACCTCTTTCCCTCAGGTTATTGTTTACATGGGGGTTGTGAATCATTTCACTTAACAGATAAACCCGCTTTCCGGGGTTCTCTTCCAGTGTTTTAAAAGCAATTTCAATGGCGTTTTGTACGCCATAGCAAAACCCGAAGTGCCTGGCCAGCATAAATTGTACCGACCCAAAATCCAAAACAGTTGGGCTGAAATCTTTTTTACGGCGATCTTCCGCCGTTCTTTTCTTTTTGATCGCGTTAATCAGGGGACTCCGATAGATGATCGGAATATCGAACGTCTTCATAATTAAATCCGGCTTTTGGGAGGCAGATTATCCTCTCCACATCCAATTTCTGGTATCTTCAATATGTCCGTAATGGATGGCGTTTAACTCATCCAGTAGGGATGGAGCCAGTTTCCATTGTTCTTTCGGACGCATTTCAATCGTTTTTGTTCCGTATTGTAAAGATTGGATAAAGATAATATTTGCGGCAGTGCCGGCTCCAAACACTTCCTGCAAGGTACCCCTTTTATCCGCTTCTACTACCTCATCAATAGAAATGGGGCGCTCTTCCACCGGAATATTTCTTTCTTTCAAAATGGCTATTACACTGTCCCGGGTTACACCGGCCAAGATGGAATCATTTTGGAGGGAAGGGGTTATGGCGACCCCGTCAATAACGACGAATAGGTTCATGGTACCACATTCCTGCAGGTATTTATGTTCCTTGGCATCCGTCCATAAAACCTGGTCACAACCTTTTTTCAGCGCCTGTTCAGTAGGATAGAGACTGGCTGCATAATTACCGCCGGTCTTAGCAGCACCTACGCCTCCTTCGGCAGCGCGTACGAAATAATCCTCTACGTATAATTTCAGCGGCTTATTATAATAAGGGCCACTGGGGGAAGTGATAATCAAAAAAGTATATTGGGTGCCGGCCTTTACACCGATAAACCCGTCTGTGGCAAACAGCAAAGGACGGATATACAAAGAGCTGCCTTCTTTTTGGGGTACCCAGTCTTTATCTATTTGTATGAGCTGCCACATGCCATCCATAAATATTTCATAAGGAATGGCGGGCATGGCCATTCGCTCTGCGGAGCGCAGCATGCGCTCATAGTTTTTATCCGGACGATAAATAGCTATTTGTCCGTCTTTGTTCTTATAAGCCTTAATTCCTTCAAAGATCGTTTGCGCATAATGCAGGGTGAGACTTGCCGGGCTGACAGTAATGTCGCCAAAAGGCCGGATGGCCACGTTCCGCCAGGCACCTCTGTCGTATTCCGCCATGAGCATATGGTCGGAAAATATTTTCCCGAAATTTAAATGATCAAAATCTACTTCAGCCAGTCTGCTTTTTTTTACCTGTTCAACCGGCCACGATTCTTTTCCTTTTTTTAAGCGCTCGGGTGTTGGCATTTCTGGTGTGATAACAGCCATGAGTAACAAATTTAAAATTGATCCCTTAATTTTTATTTATAGGAGAGGAGCACGAACCCCATTGATCGAAACACAGATGGGACGCAAACCCTCTTGCCCTTACATTTAAAATAAACTTCGTAAGTTTGCCATAAGTTCTTTGAAGTGTCCGCCTCCCTAAGTCCAATTATCTTAGTGGCAGAGCGGCCCACACCTTATTATTGCAAATAAACGGAATTTTTGCCACATTATAACCGTATTAAGGTCAAAGATCAAAATAAATTTCTGATGAGTCTGAAACAACTATCCCTGGATCCTTTTCTTTTAGCGCAACTTTACAAAGCCCCCGTAATTCCTTCTGAAAAGACAGGATCGCCAGCAACCGGCTCGTCGGTAAAGTTTCTGGGAAACAATTCCCGCCATATCACTCTGCTTATTAATAACAAAGAACAAACCTGGTTGCCCGAAGAGCTTTTTTCCCTGCTCACAAGGATCTTACAAGCTTGTGGATTGAGTATGGATGATGTCGCTTTGGTTAATGTGGCTTTTTTATCAAAAAATGATCTGCCGGACATTTTGGAACCACTGCGTCCGGAAAAATTGATTCTGTTTGGATCCTCTTTGGTGGAATGGACTGATGAACCCCTGGAAAAAAATAAAATAGGCAAACTGAAAGGCTGTCCTTGTTTGTTTTCAGACAGCTTACAAGAATTACACGACAATGCGCAGGCAAAGAAAGTGTTTTGGAAAACGCTTCAACAATTCTTTGAACTAAGAAAATAATTCATGTCAGAACTCATATTTGCTACCCACAACGAGAATAAAGCAGCCGAAATCAGGAATTTAACCGATAACGAATGGAAAATTATCAGCCTGACTGAACTGGGCTTTACGGAGGAAATTCCCGAGCCTTTCCATAGCTTGGAAGAAAATGCAACACAAAAATCCAGCACCCTATTTCAAAGAACCGGTAAGGACTGCTTTGGAGAAGATACCGGCCTGGAAGTAAATGCGTTAGGCGGAGCGCCTGGCGTAAAATCGGCCCGATATGCCGGACCAAAAAGGGATATGGCCGAAAACATCGCTTTGTTGTTGGAAAAAATGAAAAATAGGGAGGACCGTACTGCACAGTTTCGCACCGTTATTTCTTTATTTTATAAGGGAGAAGAGTACCAGTTCCAAGGCGTCTGCAAAGGCGTTATCATTAGCGAAAAGAAAGGAACGGAAGGCTTTGGCTATGACCCGATATTTATCCCCGATGGCGCAGATAAAACTTTTGCGCAAATGCACATGGAAGAAAAAAATAGATACAGCCACCGGGCCAAGGCGTTTGAGCAGTTCATCGCCTTTCTAAAAAGTTTCCGATAACAATTTTATAAGATGGCAAGAATAAAACTAATCTTCCCGGATAAAGAGCCGTCTTTTTCTACGCAAGTCCCGGTTCTGGTTCAGCATATTAACTATGGGGGGCATTTGGGAAATGACGCGATCCTGTCAGTTATACACGAAGCGCGCTTACGGTTCTTTCAACATCTGGGATGTAATGAAACCGATGCTTTCGGAACCGGTTTAATTATGACTGATGCAGCAGTAATATACAGGGGGGAAGGCTTTCAGGGCGACCTGCTGCATATTACCATAGTGTCCGATGACTGGAGTAGTCGTGGATTTGATCTGTATTACCGCATTAGCTGTAATCGGGAAGGAAAGGAAGTCCCGATTGCGGAGGTGAAAACCGGCATGCTCTGTTTTGACTATGCGACCAGAAAACCCGCAAGAATTCCCGAGAAGCTAAAAGAAAAGTTGATGGAATAGGGCTTTCGTGGCGGAGACCGTATGTTCACGTCCTTCCTGGAAGTTCAGTCGCAATTAAGACGCATTCAACTTTAAAACAGCTATGTCAATATGGTATTAAAGGTTGTTCATTTGAGGTTATTTTTTCTTTGTTTTCCACTTACCTTTGTCCTTATCAGCATTTGCCGGCATTCAACAACCGATCCATTTTGTTGTTAGGACAATAGGGTGATTAAAAAAATAAAAAACATGTCAACCATCGCAAAAACGGAAGCCAATACCATCGACGAAGTAATGCAGCAGTCGTACACTGCCTTTTTAAAATATAAAAAATTCAGTTTGACGCAACGGGCTGATTTTATGCGCGCTATTGCTGTTGAACTCGAAAACATCCGCCAGCAAGTCATTCCCGTAACGATGAAAGAAACAAATTTGCCCGAAGGACGGATGAACAACGAACTGAGCAGAACGATTTTTCAACTCAATGATTATGCAGCCAATGCCGAGGCGGGCAGATGGCTGGATGTGAGAATAAATAAAGGGAAGCCGCAGGAAAATGTAGATCTCCGCAAAACGCTCGTGCCGCTTGGACCCGTAGTTGTCTTCGGATCCAGTAATTTTCCTTATGCCTATTCTACCGCAGGCGGAGATACGGCCTGTGCGTTTGCCGCGGGCTGTCCGGTTGTTGTAAAAGCACATCCTGCACACGAACAGACTTCCGAGATAGTAGCCGATGCTATCATGGCGGCTGTCCGGAAATGCAACATGCCGCAAGGTGTCTTTCTACATGTAAAAGGGACTTCTTTTGAAACCGGAACTGCGCTGGTTAAACACCCCCTGACTAAAGCGGTAGGCTTTACCGGTTCGCTCTCCGGAGGGAAAGCCCTCTTTGATGTGGCCGCGCAACGCGAAGAACCTATACCGGTTTTTGCCGAAATGGGAAGCGTTAATCCGGTTTATCTTTTGCCCGATAAACTCCAAAATGATACAGCGGAAGTAGCCAAAATGTATGCGGCTTCCATTACCCAGGGCGTAGGACAGTTTTGTACCAATCCCGGGCTTATTTTCGGTATTGAAGGAGAGAGCCTTCAGCAATTTATTAAAATATTAGCTGCCGAAATTAAGAAATGTGCCCCTGGAGATATGTTGCATGAAGGCATCGCGAAAAACTATGGGGAGAAACGACAAACCGTCCTGGAACAAAAAGGCGTGGAGGTGGAATCTGTTTCGGAGACCGCAGCCGAAAATAATCAAGGCATAGCAACATTGGCTTCCACGACAGGAGAAACATTTTTAAATAATGCCACCCTCCACAAAGAGGTTTTCGGTCCTTATTCTTTAGTAGTTAAGTGTAAAGATAAAGCAATGCTTTTGGAAACTGTTCGCAAGATGGAAGGACAACTTACCTGTACGTTGATAGGTACGGATAAGGATCTAGGCGGTTTCCCCGAACTATTAGATGCAGTCCAGGGCATTTGCGGCCGGCTGGTCTTCAATGGCGTGCCTACAGGCGTAGCCGTATGTACGGCCATGCAGCATGGTGGACCATTCCCTGCCACAACAGACGGCAGATTTACTTCCGTTGGCTCAGATGGCATACGTAGGTTTGCCAGACCATTGTGTTATCAAAATTTTTCGGATGAGCTCTTACCCGATGAATTAAAAGACAACAATCCCTTGGGAATATGGCGCACGATAAATGACGTTTTAACCAAAGAGGGAGTTACAGCCGCCTCCTAAACCGGCTTTACAGGACAGGTAGAAAGTTCTTTTACGGTATTCTCTCCACTTAAACAAGGAACCCGGCCATCTTTCTCGACCTG
>CAYXRN010000164.1:0-6844 GCA_964467635.1 uncultured Chitinophagaceae bacterium
CACAGTGAGGAGCCCATTTTGCCTGCAGAAACTAAAACAGGGACGCTGTTGTCTTTTCTCTTCTGTCATTTTGGCTGAAATGAAGGTTTTGGCAATAAAGTTGCCACATTCCGGTTATCTTGCTTTAAAAACCCTTTTGAAATGAAAATACGTATGAAAAAGAAAAAACCTGAAAATATGGAAGAAAAAGAGGAAAAGGATATGGAAGAAATGAAGCGGGAAGAGGTGGATGCGGAGGCCTCTGAACCTGAAGCAGTGGAAGCAGCGGAAAAAGACGAAACTGAAAAGGAGGAAGTAGCGGAAGAGGCAGCCGAAGGTTCTCAAGAACTAAAAGAGCTGCGCAACAAGTATTTGCGCTTGGTAGCGGAGTTTGATAATTACCGCAAACGGGTAGCCCGTGAACGGATAGAGCTGATACAGACTTCTGAAAAAGACGTGGTAGTTTCGCTGCTTGATATCCTGGATGATGCCGACCGGGCGGAGGAGCAAATGGAGAAGACGGAAGATATGGAGGTCGTCAAAAAAGGCGCTTTGCTGATCTTCGATAAATTACGTAAGGTGCTGAAATCCAGGGGGTTGAAAGAAATGGAGAGCATACATAGTGATTATGATGCGGAATTGCAGGAAGCAGTTGCGGAAGTACCCGCCCCTTCGGAAGAATTGAAAGGAAAGGTAATTGATAATATTCAAAAGGGATATTATCTGAATGATAAAATCATCAGACATGCCAAGGTAGTTGTCGGTAAATGAGGAAAAAAATTGACGCATGACAAAAAGAGATTATTATGAGGTACTGAGTGTATCCAAAGATGCCAATCAGACAGAAATCAAGAAAGCTTATCGCAAAGTGGCGATGAAGTATCATCCGGACAGAAACCCGGGAGATAAGGCGGCGGAAGATAAGTTTAAGGAAGCGGCAGAAGCCTATGAGGTATTGAGTAATCCGGATAAGCGGAGCCAATATGATCGCTTTGGACATGCGGGAATGAGTGGCGCCGGCGGCTTTGGTGGCGGTGGGATGCGCATGGATGATATTTTTTCCAACTTTGGAGATATTTTCGGAGAAGACATCTTCAGCAGCTTTTTTGGTGGTGGAGGACGGTCTTCGGGAGGACAACGTTCCCGTGGCGTCCGCGGTACTAACCTGAGGGTGAGACTTAAACTGAATTTTAAGGAGATCGCCAAAGGGGTCACCAAAAAGATTAAGGTGAAAAAATATTCCCGCTGTTCCCAATGCGGGGGGAACGGGGCCAAGGACCAGTCTTCCTTTCAAACCTGTGGCACTTGTGGTGGTTCCGGTCAGGTGCGTAAGGTATCCCAGACCTTTTTGGGGCAGATGCAGACCGTGACAACTTGTCCGACCTGTAATGGGCAGGGATCTATTATCACTGCCAAATGCGGCCAATGCCATGGCTCCGGTCGTACCTACGGAGAAGAAACTGTTTCTATTGATATTCCGGCAGGAGTGGAAGGCGGCATGCAATTGAGCCTGGCAGGAAAAGGGAATGCCGGCGAGCGCGGCGGGATGAATGGCGACCTGATTGTTTTAATAGAAGAAGAACCTCATCCGGAGCTTCAGCGGGAAGGAATGAACGTAGCCTATGACCTGCATATCTCCATACCTGACGCGATCTTCGGAAATAAACTGGAAGTACCGACGATTGAAGGACACGTCAAAATAAATATTCCCGCAGGGACCCAAAGTGGTAAAATATTCCGGCTAAAAGGGAAAGGCTTTCCGGTGGTACAGAGTTATGAAAAAGGAGACCAGCTTATACGGGTCAATGTCTGGACGCCCCAGCATCTGAGCCCTGAGGAAAAGGATTTTTTCGAGAAAGTGCAGGAGTCAGAGAACTTCAAGCCGCAACCGGGTAAATCGGAAAAGAATTTTTTTGACAAAATAAAAGACGTGTTTAGCTAGCGGCCTTTCCTGCCACCACGATCACGATCTCTCCCTTGACCTTTGGTTGTTTTTTATAAAAGGAATAAACGTCCTGTAGGGATCCCCTTTTGTTTTCTTCAAATATTTTGGTCAGCTCCCGGCAGACACAACAGGCCCGTTCCGCACCGAAGAAGGTGATGAAGTCGGCTAACGTCCTTACCAACCGCATGGGAGATTCATAGAACACCAAGGTGCGTTCTTCTTCTGCCAACTGCGTCAGTAACGTTTTTCGCCCTTTTTTCGGCGGAAGAAAACCTTCAAAAGCAAATCGATTCATCGGGATGCCGCTGTTGACCAGCGCTGGCACAAAAGCGGTGGCGCCGGGCAGACAGGTGATCGCTATGCCTTCGCGGATGCACGCACGTGCCAAAAAGAAACCCGGGTCAGATACGCCGGGGGTACCGGCGTCCGTCAGTAAGGCCATCTGCTCACCGGATTGCATCCTTTCAACCAGGCGATCGGTAATTCGGTGTTCGTTATGCTGGTGGTAGGCCGTCAGCGGTTTTTCAATGCCGTAATGCCGGAGAAGAACGGAGGAGGTTCTTGTATCTTCGGCCAGGATCACATCCACCTGTTGTAAAATGGTTACAGCGCGATAAGTAAAGTCCTGGAGGTTGCCTATGGGGGTTGGTATGAGATACAGTTTAGCCATCAAAGCATGGTCAGGCTTCTGTTATTTTAACTTCGAAATATTCCATTACCGGATTGGCCAGCAGCTTTTTACAGGCCTCCTCTGCCAGTTTGCGGGCAGCTTCGCTGTTATCAGCATCGATCTGGAGGATAAGGTGTTTGCCTATACGTACATCGTGAATAGCTTCCAACCCCAGGTTCTTCAGTCCACTTTGGACAGCTTTTCCCTGAGGATCTAGCAATTCTTTTAGTGGCATCACATTGATTAAAGCAGTAAAAGTCATTCTGTTTCAATTTGAGGCAAACCTACGCCATTTTTCTAAAACTTTTACTCGGGAGCGAACCAAAACTTCCCGACGGACAGCACGACATACAGAAAAAAACAGAAAGGAACCGCTGCCCAGTAGAGAAAAGGAATGCTGATGGCGGTCAGCAGGATTAAAAGGTATAACAGCGCATTTTTTTTCCAGGAGAAACTTTTAATCTTTAAACTGAAAAAGGGAATATTGCATACCATCAGAAAACAAAGCAGGGCGATCAGTAGATAAAGCAGCCACGGATGTTGCAGCCATCCGGCTACCGGCATTTGCTGATAAAAAAGCAAGAGTGGAAACGAGGCCACCATCAGCCCTACTGCTGGCGTAGGCACCCCGATAAAATGCGTGGTCTGGCGGGTGTCGACATTAAAACGCCCCAGGCGGTAGGCGGCAAAGCAGGGCAACAGCAGGGCCGGAATGACCTGTAATATACTTACCTGAAGCGCATCCGGCTGTCTCATCCAGGCGGTATTTAGTAAATGATAAAATATCATGCCGGGGGCGAGGCCAAAGGTCACCACATCAGCCAGTGAATCCAGCTGAACGCCCAAAGGGGACTGCACACGCAGCAACCGGGCCACAAAACCGTCCATAAAATCCAATACCGCAGCAATGGCGATAAGTACCGAGGCCCAATAGACAGGAGGGGGGGAAGTAACCAGGAATTCCTGTCCCTGATAATGGGCAATAAATACCGGTGTATGCAGCGTAAATACGATCGCCAGCGCGCCACAGAAAAGGTTGCCGAGGGTCAGGATGTTGGGTATTTGCTTCATGGCTAAGTTAACAGACGGGCCGTTACAGACCGGCTACTTGTGTTATTTCATGAGTTGTTCGATGTCATCAGCTTCTATGGGAATGTTTTTCATCAAATCGATATTGCCACTTTTCTTCACCCAGTAGTTGTTTTCAATGCGTATGCCCATCCGCTCCTCTTCAATATAAATGCCCGGTTCGATGGTCATTACCGCCCCTTCGGGAATGGGATGATGGAAGGAGGGCCCCAGGTCGTGCACATCGATACCCAGGTGATGAGAGATGCCGTGATAAAGATATTTTCGGTAAGCGGGATGTTTCGGATCCTCATTTTTAATGTCTGCTTCCGTCAACAGGCCCAGTTTGATAAATTCCTTCCCCGCTTCAATGCCCATTTGTTTATGGTAATCGTTAATGGTTACACCTGGTTTAAGAATGCTTCTGGCGTATCGATGAAGCCTGAGACAAGCGTCATAAACTTCCCTTTGCCTTTTCGTGAATTTGCCATTCACCGGAAGCGTCCTGCTCAGGTCTGCATTGTAATGGCCATACCTGGCGCCAAAATCCATCAAAATCAGCTCTCCATCCTTGCACTGGTTGTTGTTAGAAACGTAATGTAAGGTACGCGCACGGTCTCCGCTGGCCAGGATGGAGGCATATCCTTCGCCCGTCGCCCTGTTTCTTAAAAATTCGTGCATCATCTCTGCCTGGATTTCAAACTCCCATACCCCGGGTCTGATAAATTGCATGATCCGCCGGAATGCCTTTTCTGTAATGTCAATGGCGGCTTGAATGACTTCTATTTCATATTTGGTTTTTACGGAACGTAACTTTTTTAACAAAGGAGCGGCCCGTTGGAATTGGTGTAAGGGGTATTGCTTTTGCAGTTCAAGGGCATAGCGATAATCGCGGGATGGCGGGGCGGCCGGTTTGCGGTCGTTTTCATTGGTATTTAAATAGACATAGGTGGCGCTGTTCATCCATTTTTGCAACAGGGCAGGCAGTTCATCCAGCCATACCACATTTTGGATGCCTGAAACGGCAGTGGCTTCCTCCGCTCTCAGCCGATGGCCGTCCCATTTTTCTTTCATTTCATTCGGCCTGACCAACACCAGTACCTCCCGGTTTTCCTTATCTGGATTGTCCGGATAGAGGATCAACATGGTATCTTCCTGCTCAATACCGGTCAGCCAGATCAGGTCCGCATTTTGGACAAAAGGATAGAGGGCGTCCCCATTGGAACCTATTTCGTCATTGGAATTAAAAATAGCAATGGCATCGGGACGTAACTCATTTACAAATCGCTTCCTGTTTTCGGTAAATAATTCGGTGTTCAGTGGCAGGTATTTCATCGGTCATTGTAGCTTTAGAAAATTAATAGGAGCCGCAAAGTACGTATTTTGTGTTAAACCATGGGGAGTACAGAGCGGGAAAATTGCCGGGGAGCGCCCGAGCGCAGCAAGCAAAGCGTCTCGGCCGGTGAAGCCAAAAAACCTTTCGTTTTTTTGGCCCTCCGCAAATATGCTGTTTTGCAGAGCCAAAACTTTATTACCTTTGCCATATGGAAATATTAGACGGCAAGCTCGTATCCGGAGCCGTAAAAGAACAGCTAAAAGAGGCAGTGAATGAAAGGATAAAAAAAGGGAAGAAACGCCCGCATTTAGCTGTGATCTTAGTCGGAAACAACGGTGCCAGCGAAACCTATGTGGCCTCCAAGGTCAGGTCGTGCGAAGAAATAGGTTTTGATTCTACCCTCTTGCGCTTTGACAATAAAATATCAGAAAAACATTTATTGGATCAGATCACCCAGTTAAACGAAAATGCGGAGGTGGATGGCATTCTGGTGCAACTTCCCTTGCCTGCCCACATTTCCAACAGCAATGTTATTTGTACCATTAATCCATCCAAAGACGTGGACGGATTTCATCCCAGCAGTATCGGCAAAATGGTCAATGGCATGCCTACTTTCATTCCGGCTACGCCTTATGGCATTATGCTGATGCTGGAACATTACCATATTCAAACTTCGGGAAAAAGGGCCGTGGTAATCGGCAGAAGCCACATAGTGGGTACGCCGATGAGCATTCTGCTGAGCCGCAATGCCCCTTATGGAAACTGTACCGTTACGCTGTGTCACTCCCGTACGCAGCATTTAAAAGGCCTTTGCCAGGAAGCCGATATTGTTGTGGCTGCGCTTGGGAAGCCTGGTTTTTTAACCGCGGATATGGTAAAAGAGGGAGCGGTAGTAATTGATGTCGGTATTACGCGGGTGCCGGACAGTTCCCGAAAAAGAGGCTACCGTTTAGCGGGAGATGTGAAGTTCGATGAAGTGGCGCCGAAATGCAGCTACATTACCCCCGTCCCCGGGGGCGTAGGGCTGATGACGGTAGCGGCGTTGCTGAAAAATTGTTTCAATGCGGCTGCCGGTCCTAAAGCCGGAATGAATTAAGCCCAATCAGGTACCTTTGTGTTATGAGAACGGAAGCAGAAGTAAAGGAAGTGGAAAGGGGGAGCGCGTTGCCATTGATGGAAGCTTTTTATACCATTCAGGGCGAGGGAGCCTTTCAGGGGGAGGCTGCTTATTTTATCCGCCTCGGTGGATGTGATGTGGGTTGTGTGTGGTGTGACGTAAAGGAGAGCTGGGAGGAAGCCGATTATTCATTAAAGCCCGTAGATGAGATTGTGGTGGAAGCTGCCCGCCATCCCTCCAATATTGCCGTAATCACCGGAGGCGAACCCGGGATGTATAACCTGGACTACCTCTGTCGGAAATTACACGAAGCCGGTTTCCGGACGCATATAGAGACCTCCGGTGCGCATCCGTTACACGGGGCCATTGATTGGGTTTGTTTGTCTCCTAAGAAGTTTAAAGCACCGGTTCCGGGTATTTGTGAAAACGCCAATGAGCTGAAAGTGATCATTTACAATAAAAGCGACTTCAAATGGGCGGAGGAATATGCGGCGATGGTGCCTGCCGGATGTCACTTGTTTTTACAGCCAGAGTGGAGCAGGGCCGATCAGATGACACCGCTTATCGTGGATTATGTGAAAGAACATCCGGAATGGAAAATCTCGCTGCAAATCCATAAATACATGCACATTCCCTAGCATGGAAGATTTTTTTTGCAGCATTGAGTAAAAGTGCTACCTTTGCTGCCCAAATTTATAGAAAAAACTGTTATGGCTAATCATTCAGCAA
>CAYXRN010000165.1:0-1546 GCA_964467635.1 uncultured Chitinophagaceae bacterium
TAAACCTATAAAAAGTCTGAGTCGCAGTAACCCTAACAGCTTGTTGAACCGCTTTAGGCAGATGTACCTTTGGTTTTAGTTTTTCTACCAGGCCCGCGTCTATATAAGCCAGGCCGCCCGTATTTTCACAGTGAATAGCCAAAACATTTTCTCCCCGTTTTAATGCGGACAAAGCTTCCTTAGAGATTTTTTCCAACTCCGGTTCACCATTAGCACCACCGGCTTTGCACGCCAGTACCCCATTTATATACACAGTAGCTCCGTCATCATGTTGTATTCTCAAAAATAATTGATTAAGGTCTGTAGCCTTTAATTGAAAAGTCCTGCGTATCCATATGTCGCGGGAGCTCCATTTATTCGCTCCACCTTTACGATCAGAAAAAGCCCCACTGGCCGTTTTCCAGTCCGAAGCATCAAAATCCAATGAGGCCCAACCCCTTCCAGGACTAGCGAAGGTATATTTCCAAGAACTATTATCACTTTCCGACAAAGCTAAGATCTGCTGATATTGCGGAATGGGCTGCCCTAAAAAATAATAGGCTTTCCCGTCTACACGGATGATCCCCTGCAAGGAATTCTCTCTTCCTGTCCAATGTACAGTAGGAGACGCATTAAGTTGATCAGTAAAAGACCACACGCTGAAATAAGGATCAGTAGCAACGAGGGGATAAGCCGGTGGTCGGAAATCCTGCGCTTTTACCAGATAGCCCACGGATAAAAGGGCAATCAGAAGAAAGAAAATTTTTTTCATTATAAACATTTTAAAAAGGGTTTGCTAAATCGTTTAACTTCGCCAAGATACAAGTTTTATCGAGTATCTGCAATTTAAAGTGACTATTTCTTTTGTTCGGTGTACTATCTTTCCTCACTTTTTTTAGTATTTAAGCTTGATCTTGGGATCTTGTGCATAACCTTGCCAAAGCTGATCTATGGTTTTTCCAGTCATTTGCTTCCATATTTTTTTACTATAGGTGCCATCTCGGAGAGCAGCATCCAACTGACTTACCGCTGATTTATTTACCTTTTTAGTCAGCCATACTAAAAATCGAGCTGTAATCCGGTAAGCATCTTTATAGCTTTGTTTAGAATGGTAATCAGGTAATGTCCAGCCGGCAGCCTTATTGTTTATGCCGTATTCATAACGCACATAATCAGCAATACCTTCGGTAAGCCACCTGGGGATGTGCCTCCAACGATAACTTTGGACGACATGCATCACTTCATGGGTGACTACATCTATATCTTCAGGATGCTTTCTAAACCAGGCCGGGCTAAAGCGGACCGTTCCACCGGAGGTTGCAGCTACACCTTTATACTCCGGGTCGATAATAAAAGTAACTTTGGAAGTGGATGCAGGGTTAAATGCTTTTACTTCCTTTGGATACACTTTAAAAAAGGTGTGAATAAACCTCTTCTTTACATGCTCGTCAAAAGCAGAATCTAGATTAACGAAAGTCAGCGTATATCCTTTTTTGCTAATCACTTCACGGGTAAAGTAGCCGGTTGTATCATAGGTATGCCAGGCTCTTGGCTGTGCTTGTGAACC
>CAYXRN010000165.1:1646-6797 GCA_964467635.1 uncultured Chitinophagaceae bacterium
TGCTCATTCCATGCACCCTCAGCTGGCAGTATGCCATTTTTGTTGCACATTTTATTTTTTGTATATTCTGTGGCCGATAAGGCATCCTGCAGATACATGTCGTCATTTGTGGCCTTATACAACAACACAGCGGCTCCTATACAGGTTCCTTGATTATAAGTATAATCTTCAAAGCCCGCAGGATTACCTCCTATTTTATGATCTGCCACCCGGCCACTGGTTATCTGGAATAAATTCTTTCGGGACCAGGCGTATACTTTTTTTGCTTTTTCAAAATAATTTTTGTTTCCGGTAATGTCATACAACCGCATAGCCGTAATGACGGTTGGATAATTAATACAAGCGTTTTTTGCCCGACGCTTGAATTGCCAGAACATTCCTCCTTGTCTTTTATCATAAGCACTGTCCCAAACCCGCTCGAATCCTTTCAGAGACCAGTTTAAATACTTTTTATTATCTGTAATTGTATATGCTCTTGCCAAAGCATTGATCCACCACATCATATCATCATAGATAAACCAAACTTTTTTGTTATTCCAGTTGTACCGGTCATATTCCATATAGCCTCCCTGAATCATCTCATCTATCTGCTTTCTGTAGTCAGGATTCTTTGTCTGTTCATAAGCATCCATGATCAGCTCTAAGAATATGGCCTGAGTCCAGATAGATGCAAGGCCATCATGATCAGTAGATTCAAAATATAATTGCTTATTTTGGTCATAAAAATTAGTATTAAACGCTTCTAAAGCCTTATTCACGTCATATCGGCTAACCGTGGAAGTTTCTCTTTTCATGGGACTGTTGCCTGAAGACGCAACTTGACTCCCGGCACAACCCATCAATAAAATAACAGGGAAATAGAATAAGACAGCAAATGTTTTCATTCAACAATATTTACATTTAAGGCACTTTAAAGCAATACCGATAAAAGTATACCAGGCCATTGGCAGGATACTTCGTTTCAAATAATATAAAATTTATCTCAATATATTTACATGATTCTAAACAGCTAAAGAAAATAGTCCTGAGGAGAGAATATTCATTTAATTTTAAAAGGAATTAATTGTGCGAAAGTGCTCCGCTGCAAGCTTCGCAATTTTTATTGCACATAACTTTATTTTGGTTTTGGGAAAACATGAGCGCGAACTGCCCATTCATGCCACATACTATCCATTTTATGAACCTTGTCAGGATACTTATCAGAAAGATCGTTTAGCTCTGTCTCATCTTGACTAATATGATAAAGATGCCATCCTGTATCTTTATTGTTGTGTCGCTTAACCAGCTTCCATCCGTTATGCCGCACATAGCCACTCCCAAAGTGCTCGTTGAACAGGGCCTCATGAGAGGGCGCCTTTTCACCTTTAAAAACAGGCACCAGGCTTAACCCTTCTGTCGGTGTGATCGAATGGCCGTTATGTTTTGTGGGATATTCGGCATGAGCCAGATCTAAAAACGTGGCCATAAAATCCATAACATGTCCGACATGATCATTGAAGCTGCCTGGCTTTAACTTGATGCCATCAGGCCAAAATGCGATCATGGGCGTATGAATACCCCCTTCATAAGATTGCGCTTTCCAATAACGATAAGGGGCATTGGAAACATTAGACCAATGGGGGCCTATAGAAGAATAAGTAGTTTCAAGTCCAGGTATCGCCTGTTTTTTTGTGGCATAAACGATCTTCCGCCCATCTCGTGTTTCGCTTGGACGATCAAATCCAGGGCCGTAGTTCGCGCAAATTTCAGCACTGGCGCCGTTGTCACTTAAAAAGATGATCAGGGTATTATTTATTTCTCCGGTTTCTTTTAAAGCTTTAATGATCCTCCCGATACCCTGGTCCATGCAGTCTACCATAGCCGCATGTACCGCCATCGCCCTTGCATCCCACAGAGAATCGGGATTATCTTTCCATTTCAGTTGGGGGTGCCAACGCGGAGGTAGCGGAGCCAGTGCGGAATCTATCAATCCCATTTTGACCATTCTATTATAACGCGCATCCCGAATGGCTTCCCAACCTACTTTGTAAGTATCCTCGTATTTGGCAATATCCTTCGGTTTTGCCATGAGTGGCCAGTGGGGAGCATTTTCAGCAACATATACGAAAAACGGCTTATCCGATTCGCTGAATTGGCGAATGAACGCAGCCGCCGAGTCATTAATGGCATCGGTATGATAATAATCATCAGGAACCTCTTTCACCGCCTCTGTTCCGTAAACCAGGCTAAAAGGGTCAAAATAATCTACCACCCCCCAAATGGTCCCGTAAAATTTCTCAAATCCTTTATTGGTAGGATACTGTTCAACAGGTGAAAAATAAGGGTGAAAAGACTGATGGTTTAGCCAGTTCAGCTGTTTTTGCTTTGAGGGCTGTACAGGCGTATTGGAAACATGCCATTTGCCGGACATCGCTGTATGATAGCCCGCCGATTTCAACACTTCCGCTATAGTAACAGCATTGCGGGTAAGATGTCCCCTGTAACCTGGTTCATGTTTATCCGTAGTCATTTCTCCGATGCCCGCCTGCTGGTTGTACAATCCGGTCAGTAAGGAAGCCCTGGTAGGGCAGCAGCGCGAGGTATTATAAAAGTTGGTAAAGCGGACCCCATGTTGTGCCAACCAATCAATGTTCGGCGTATGAATTTCCCCTCCAAAACATCCGGCATCAGAAAATCCCATGTCATCGGCCATAATAACGACTATATTTGGTCGCTGGTCATCAGCTGTTTTATTTCCAGCTGAGCATCCTCCCAAAAGAAAGGTAAGAAGGCATATTGATACAGTTGCAAAAACTATTGTCTGGTTGTTCTCTTTTGCATAAAGTCTTTTCATGCTTTTACTATTTTCTTATGTGAACTATAGCGTTTTTGTAATTGAAAATTTTCCAGTTATCCAATTAGCAACAAGTCGGTGAAAAATGGGGAGAACCAGTAACGATAAGCTCCTCAAATGCTACAACTTAGATCGAAGGAAGTTTAAAAATCGGCACAACACCATACTGTCTCCCGACAATTGTGTCTTAAAAAGTTTTTCGTTTAGCGCCTCGCAAAGCAAACATCCGAAGCCAGTTGACGTAATTTCGAGACAAACTGAGTTATTAACTAAACGATATGTAAGTATCGCAAAGTAATCAAATCATAAAAGCACCTCCTATCATATTTATAAAGTCCATTTTGCCGTTCCCATAGTGAAATGAAGGTAAAAAATTCCCTGCATGGTTTTTGCTCGGGTTTTACTGCAAGGCTAAATCAATTTAGCGAGCACAAAGAAAAAGGATTAAGTAGTCAAATATGATACAATATTAGCTTATCCTGATACTATATTGACGTATACAGTTTGCTACCCAAAACTCAGGTCGTGCGATATTGGAACAGCACCGCTTATCCGTTTAAAGCCTTACAAGTGAACAACACTTTTTTCTAAATTATCAACGTCCTTATTCGCGCCAACTAAAAAATTTCCTTTTCTTTGTTATTTTAATGCAACTGCACAATGAAAACTTGTAAACCATTACTTTTGCTTTTCTTTCTTCTGGGGGCAACTTTCCAGCTATCTGGCCAGAATCGAAAAATAAAAATCAAAACGCCTTATGGCAAAATGGTTTTTCTACTCAGCGATGAAACTCCCTTGCACCGCGATAATTTTATCAAGCTGGCCAAGCAGCATTTTTATGATGGCTTGCTGTTCCACCGGGTAATTGACAGCTTTATGATTCAAGGGGGAGATCCTGAATCAAAAAACGCTAAGGCCGGGGCCTTTTTGGGCAACGGTAATATAGGTTATACCATACCCGCGGAAATCAAGAAAACTCTTTTCCACAAAAAGGGTGCACTGGCCATGGCCAGAGAAGGCGACGCGGTCAATCCAAAGCGGGCATCTTCGGGCTGCCAGTTTTATATCGTGGAGGGCAAAACTTATACGGACCAGGAATTGAATCGTATTAGCCGACGTACCGGTCATGAATTTACACCAGAACAAAGGCAAACTTATAAAACCATTGGAGGCACCCCCTTTCTGGACGGGCGCTATACGGTTTTTGGTCAAATGGTGAAAGGAGAAGAGGTGTTGGACCGCATTGCCGCTGTAAAAACGGATACAAACGATCGTCCGTTAACCGATATTCCGATGAAAGTTCGCATCGTTCACAAATTTTTGTTCTTTTAATCCTCCGAAATCCTTTACATTCGCAAAAAACTTTCTTTTATGAATCTGCCAGCAGACCTGAAATATACCAAGGACCACGAATGGATACAAGTTCAGAAAGACGGAACCGCTTTAGTAGGAGTTACGGATTTTGCTCAAAATGAATTAGGGGACATCGTTTATGTTGATATTGACTCCGTTGGCAAGGATTTAGGAGCAGATGATATTTTTGGAACGGTAGAAGCTGTAAAGACGGTTTCCGATCTGTTTATGCCGGTAGCCGGCACCGTTGAGGAAGTAAATCCGGAATTGGACAGCCACCCTGAATTGGTGAATTCTGACCCTTATGAAGCGGGTTGGATGATAAAAATAAAACCGGCCGCCGCTACCGATGTAGATGCGCTGTTGGATGCATCTGCCTACGAAAAGCTGGTGCAGCCCTGAGCGGACTTTTACTTATGAAAAAGATAAGTTATTTTTTGCCGGCTGTCTTTTGGACGATCATTGTACTGGTATTGACGCTTATGCCGTCTTCCGATGTGCCGGATACTTTCCTGTCAAGAATTCCCTACTTTGATAAATTTGTACACTGTGGCATATTCGCAGGGTTTGTTTTCTTGTGGGCTCTTGGTTTTCGCAAAGCAGGAAAGAAACACCAAATCATTTACCTCGCCAGGCTGATCCTTATCGCGCTCGTACTCGGGCTGGCTATCGAGTTTGCACAAAAAGAACTGGTTTCTTTACACCGGGATTTCGACTGGTGGGACTGGTTGGCTGATTCCATCGGCGCCTTTCTGGGGGCAGCTATTTTCAGAGAAATATTTATGGAAAAAGACAATAAATCAGCGTAGTCTGGTATTGTTTTTGATTTAACAAGCTGAATTAAAAATCTACTATTATGAAATTACCAAAACTATTGACTGGAATCCTATTGCTGGGCACATTTATGTTTACCCTGTCTTCCTGTAGCGATGATGATGCTACACCGGTACCGCGTAAACAAACGT
>CAYXRN010000166.1:0-6705 GCA_964467635.1 uncultured Chitinophagaceae bacterium
CCCATATGGCTACATGCCGCAGCTAAAGACTAAACCCACTGTCTGCCGGCTTCTGTATTTTAGCAAAAATCAGCGATGCCTTTACCTCCCATAAGTTATAAGGAGTTAGAGGAGGCAAGCTGGCTTAGCAGCGGCGCACTCGCTTATAGCCTGCTTCTCTCGGATTTATTGCTTGTTTCTGTCGATGTGTTCTTATTTTTCTGTTTGCCAAAGTACCAGGCTGCAGAAAGCCTGAGCTGGCTATTTAGCTGAAAGTTTGTGTAACGATTCTTCACTCCGTCCACAGTAGTAGCGACCCCGA
Source organism: uncultured Chitinophagaceae bacterium (assembly GCA_964467635.1). GTDB lineage: Bacteria > Bacteroidota > Bacteroidia > Chitinophagales > Chitinophagaceae > FW021-bin31. The sequence continues at coordinate 302 of CAYXRN010000166.1, forward strand.
AAGCACTGGATTGAAATATATCATTAAAATTCAAAGCAAGATGCAATTTCTTTTGTAACAGCATCCATTCCAGTCCGGCATCCAGGCTGTAATGATCATCAGACCTGCCAAAATGTTCTATCGCTGAAAACTGATACCAAAAACCGAGAAAGATGTTTAATGTTTTATCACTATTCAGGTAAAAGGTATTATTTGTCTCTACATAAGCACCTAATCCATCTATTCCTTTTATAAAAGGTACTCCTGAACGTACCTGGGTATAATACCCACTGAGTAGATTTCTGCTTTCAAACCATTTAAAAGGATGAAAAGCAATCGACTCAGATAAGCCGTAACGATAGCTTTTGATAAAGTTAAGCATGGTCGTCGTATGCAAATAATCCCCCTTATCATGCGTTTGTATCACCCTGGCAAAACCATTGTCAATAATCCGGGCAAACAAAGAAGAAGTTAGTTTATTTTTATAGCGATGCATTAACTCAATATTGGTAATATATTCCGGCTCCAGGTATGGATTGCCTTCAACATAAGTATAGGCGCTCATAAAGGTGAGGTATGGATTCATGTTCCAAAAAGTAGGGCGGTGAATCCGTTCATTAAAAGTAAGAGACCAATGGTTATTTTCACTGGGGGTAAAAGCTATTGATAAAGAAGGGAATAACTTCAGATACCGCTCCTTTACTTTAAGGTCGTCAAAATAGGAGATGGCCTTTGTTTGGGTTATTTCGGCTCGAAGTCCTGCGCTTAACTGCCATTTGTCAATTTGTTTAGCGACATCGGCATAGAGCGCCTGTGTATTTTCAACATATCTGAATTCATTGCTCAGCTCCTCATCCAGCGTCTTATTCTTATCCTTGAGATGGTAATAATAAATATTGCTGTAATTATTTATAAAGCTCATTTTACCGCCAAAACTCCATTTTGCAAAAGGAGTGGGGATATGCAGATCTGCTTTAAATGTATAGATCCTGATATTTTGCAAGGTGGTATCATACAGTTCGCTAATGCCTGCATCGCTAATCATTCCGTTGTTGAGATAACTCCTGGTTTTTAAATAAGATTTATCCGTGCGATAATAATTAAAATAATCCGCGTTGAGGTTAAGCTTCGCCCCCGATTCATTTACCTTTTGAATTAGATGAACGTTAAAGGCGTTGCCTTTGGATACGGGATAGTAAGTGGCAAAGGTTTTTATCAGCGAATCGCGCTCACCTTTGTTATTGTATATGGGTGTACGCACGTAATCAGCACCGTCTTCCAAGTGGAAACTATAATTATAAGAAAAGCCTACTGTAGTATTCCGGCTAAGTTTATAATCTGTCCCCGCTAAGACGTTAAGAGTAGCTATGCGATATTCTCCCGTATCTTTCATGGCCCAATGCATATCATCGTAAAACACGTCAATCCCATAGCCCCAAAGCTCACGCCCCACAGTATAACTCGCTTGGGTATAGAACGACCATTTTTTATTATTGTAATATAAACCGGTGCTGCCGTCTATATCGCCATAATTTTGTATTCCTTTATAGTTGGGTTGATTTTTATAAAAGAAACGTTTAATCGATCCCGTGAGGCTTCCACTCCATCCTGTGTCATCGCTTCTTTTAGTAACGATATTGATTAGTCCCGCCAGTCCTTCTGCATCATATTTTGCAGAGGGATGGGTGATAACCTCAATTTTATCAATATTTGCCGAGGGAAAGGTTCTTAAATAACCGATCAGCGCTTTATCCGATAAATGAAGCAGGCGGCCATTGACCATCACACCTAACGTCCCTTTTCCGGCTAAAGCAATATCGCTTCCACTGACCTTTACACCTGGGGCTTTTTCAAGCACTTCCATCCCATTGCTACCTGCTGCGCTGATGCTATTGGCTACATTGAAAATAATGCGATCTCCCTTGCGCTCAATAACCGGTTTTTTTCCTGTAACTGTAAGTTCTTGCAAGGATTGATGCAATGGGTTTAAAGTGATATGAACCACTGTATCATCCGCTAAGAATACGCTTACTTTTTTTGCAGCGCGATTAATGGAATAAACAGCTATAAGGTATCGATCTTTTTTTAGATTATTAAAGACAAACACCCCACCGGCATCAGTTGATGCAATGGCGGAGGATTTAGCCGTGGTCAACAATATGGTAGTCTCCGATAGGGGATGCCCACTGGTGTCCGTTATTCTGCCTTTTAGTTTAAACTGGCCAAAACAACAATTTGCAATTGCCGTCAGCATACAAAGCAAACCAAAAAAAATAACGCGTGTCTTCATAAAACATGTGGCTCTGTCAAAGAATTGGCGAAGGTATTAATATCCACATACTCTTACAGAAACAAATGGTTACAGGTGATTATTAGTTATAAACGGTAATCACAACTTTGCTATCATCCCGCCCATAAACGGGTCCGTACAGGATTCTTTACCGGTTTCTACATGTCCGGCAAAACGCCAGACAAACTGCGGGCGGTCCTTTATTTGTACAGAAAGGTCATACCATCCGTGATGATCTTTGAGATCCAGCGTGATCGTTTTATTGGCTGCATTTATTTTTGCCTTTACCGGCTTCTGACGGTATGCGTTATCAGTAATCATCACTAAATATTCGTCCTGAACATCGGAGAAATGTAGTTCGATATTGCCCGTTAGCTTCTTTCTATTTAACCTTTTTCGTTCATAAGCGCATTTTATCTGCAAGCTGTTCTCCTCAGAAGCATTCCCTTTGAATTCCCGAAAAAAGCCATTGGGACCGTAGAGCTTAAAATGATATTTTTCGTCTACCGGTAAACGGTCCGTCAATTTATCACCCGCTTTAACCGCATAATTCCTGACGCTGAAATTATTCATATTATAGATATAAAACGGCGCACCCGCCGCGAACTCACCAAAACAGGAATCCGCCGCTTCAAGATGAAGTTCAAATGCATTTTTATTTTTTAAGCCTCCATAAGCGTACAACTCATAGGGCAATGGACAAGCAGAGCGAATGCCTTGTTCCTGCCGCGGCATAACCGTGATTTTCATATTACCTTCATTGATTTGCCTGATCTCTTCTTCAGAAAGCTTTCTGTATCCAGAAGGGAAGCCTTTAAACTGCGCATTATAAATATTCTCTACAAAAGGTTTCTGCTCAATGAAGTCAGGCAGTTTTATTTCTTCTCCGTTATAAGGCCTAAAAACAGAGGTGAGGTCACCGCAAACAGCCCGGCGCCAGTCACTGATATTCCCTTCTTTAACCGGCCTGCCCGTCTTTTTGGTTAAGAATTTTTCCAAAAACATCAATACAGACGTGCTGTCAAAAACCTGAGAATTAACTTTCCCTCCACGACTCCACGGGGACGCCACTACGAAGGGAACCCTGTAACCTAATCCTACAGGACTAACCCGTTTTGGATCCTTATGGGTTCCTTTGAATGCATCCACTTGTTTTTGTGTGACAAAATCCACCGTAGTATCAATTCCTTTGGAACAAATACCTGTTGTGGAGTCGTCGGGATTAGGGGCGGTGAAAGGAGGGAGGTGATCAAAATAGCCGTCATTTTCGTCATAAGTCAAAATAAAGATCGTTTTTTTCCATACTTCCGGGTTTTGGGTTAAAATATCCAATACCTCGGAAACATACCATGCACCGTACCACGGTGAACTTGGATGGTCAGAAAAACGTTGCGGCCCCACCAGCCAGGAAACCGTTGGAAGTTTGTCATTTTTTACATCTTCCCTAAACTGGTATAGCACATCCCCCTTTGGCAATTGCATGGTTCTGCTTTCCCCATCTTCTTCGTATTCTAATTTAGTGAGTCGGTGATAATCAGGGTCATTTTTATTGGTCGTAAACGCCTTTTTATGGATGCTTTGTTCTTTTACCGGAAGCTTTTTAAAATTATCAGCATTGTATTTTTTCAGCCCATTGAGAATATAACGAAGCAATCGTTGTTTTTTCTCTTTTTCTTTAGACCCGCTTTTTAAAGTGGGGATCTCCTTTCGAAGCGCTGCTGCCCGTTGTCTCATATAACGGATGTGCGCAGGTAAAAAGCGCACATGGTACTGGGAAAACCATTCGATCGGATTATCAGTAAAATTAGCCAGCCAGCTCGCCTCTTCCCCTTCAAACCCTACACCAACACTCAGTTCGTTTTGATAGATCTTCCAGGAAATATCATGATCTTCCAATCGCTCTGGAAAAGTTTTCCAATGAGCGGGATGGCTGTAATTGATAAAAGAATTTTCCACATTTGCAGGAGACCGCCCATTTTGTTCTTCCCGCAATGTCCCAGACCAGTAATAAAGCCGGTTGGGGGTGGTTCCCGTAAGAGAGGAGCAAAAATGGTGGTCACAAATAGTAAATGCGTCCGCCAATGCGTAATAAAAAGGCAAATCTTCCCGGGTATAATGGCCCAAAGTGAACGGCATATCATCGTAACCGGAACGTTTCACTTCCAGCCAGCGGTCATACTTCCCCTCGTTTCGCGCTTCTACCTGATCTTCCCAGGAGTGAGGCAAAGAACCCATCCAGGTCACTTTCGTATCCTTTATATCCAAACGGAAAGGCGCATAGGTACCGCCCTTATCGGATTGAAGCCAAACCAAATTATTATTCGGAAGCCGTATGGCACGCGGGTCGTTAAATCCGCGAACCCCTTGCAAGCAGCCGTAGAGGTGGTCAAAAGATCGATTCTCCTGCATCAGAAGGACAACATGTTCCGCATCGTAAAAAGTGGTCCCCGGATCCGGATTAATCGCCATGGCTTTTTGGATAGAAAGTGGAAGAGTGCCGATCATTCCGGCGCCTCCGGCCAGCAAGGCACTTTTCTTCAGAAAATCACGTCTGGTACCATTCATAGGACAAAAGTAGATAAAAAAATACCAACAAAAACGGCAATTCACATAGGATTATAATGAATTAGCGTAAATATTTTAGAGATTATTCATTATTATTCGATATTTTTGCCTAAATATCTAATCTATTTTGAATTATCAATAATAGTACTAAATATGAATATCACCAAAGAACAAGACAAAGTTGAGGCTTTTATGCGTATGCTCCAAAAGCGTAACGAGAACGAAACAGAGTTTTTACAGGCAGTAGCGGATGTGGCCGAAGTGATCATCCCATTCATAGAAAGAAATCCCAAATATCAAAAACACAAACTGCTCGAACGGATCACGGAACCGGAAAGAGTAATCATGTTCCGTGTGCCCTGGATCAACGACCAGGGAGAAGTGGAAGTCAACAGAGGATTTCGGATTCAGATGAATAATTCCATTGGTCCTTATAAAGGAGGCCTTCGGTTTCATCCAAGTGTAAATTTGAGTATTCTAAAATTTTTAGCTTTTGAGCAGGTATTTAAAAACAGCCTGACGGGACTACCCATGGGAGGGGCTAAAGGCGGTGCTGATTTTGATGGTCGGGGCCGTTCGGACGCAGAGGTAATGCGCTTTTGTCAAAGTTTCATGACGACACTGTTTCGCCATATAGGCCCGGATCGGGATATCCCTGCAGGCGATATAGGTGTGGGAGCGAGGGAGATCGGTTACCTTTTCGGACAATACAAACGCCTGACTGCTGCTTTTACCGGTGTACTCACAGGTAAGGGAGGGTCATACGGGGGCAGTCTGATTCGTCCGGAAGCTACTGGATACGGAGCTGTCTATTTTGCAGAGGAGATGCTACAAACCCGCGGTGAACAATTAAAGGGAAAAACCATCGTCCTGTCCGGATCAGGAAACGTAGCACAATATACCATTGAAAAGTGCATTGAAGTCGGAGGAAGAGTTGTTACCGTTTCAGATTCAGGAGGCTTTGTTTATGATCCTGAAGGGATCAACAAAGAAAAGCTTGCCTATATTTTCGATTTAAAAAACAACAGAAGGGGACGCATTCATGAATATGCCGAAGCTTTTGGATTGGAATATTTTGAAGGACAACGTCCCTGGAAAGTGAAATGCGATATCGCCTTCCCCGATGCGACCCAAAATGAAGTGAGTGAAGAAGATGCAAAGACGCTGATCAGCAATGGCTGTTTATGCGTTGCCGAAGGGGCCAACATGCCGTGTACCCCCGGGGCAATACATGCTTTTGAAAACAGTGGCCTTCTATATGCACCGGGTAAAGCAGCTAACGCGGGAGGAGTTGCCGTTTCAGGATTAGAGATGTCCCAGAATTCTATCCGGTATGCGTGGAGCCGGGACGAAGTGGATATGCGCCTGAGAAAGATCATGAAGCAGATTCATAGCAAATGTGTCCGGTACGGGAAAAAGGCAGACGGGAGTATCAGCTATGAACAGGGCGCCAACATTGCCGGCTTTGTAAAGGTAGCGGATGCCATGATCTCCCAAGGGGTGGTATGACAAAAAGCAGTTGAAAAGCACGGAACGACCCTGATATTGACGTTACAAAAAACTGGTTCAA
>CAYXRN010000167.1:0-6638 GCA_964467635.1 uncultured Chitinophagaceae bacterium
TTTAAGGTTGAATAGCTTCTTATTTAAATTTATCGTAACTCTTCAGTTCCTTGAAAAATGTGGATAACTATGACTTTAACATTGGGACAGCATAACTGTATTGAGCAATACCTTATTTTTATGTACATAAAGTAAGTACACATTACTGGCGATACTCGTAGAAACCATTTATTAAAATTAGGCAACGCCTTTTTTCAAAGGCCGATTTAAACATTTTTGATGTTCTGAAGGTATCAGCTTTTGCGTTAAGTGTTTTATATTTGTACCGGAACGCCTTTATCTCTTTTTCATCTTTGATCTTTCCAGGAAGATAACCCCACTCTGAAAGTATTATTTTATTAGGATTATCGTTGCATATAACGGGTATTTGTGGTGCAGTAAAACCATTTGCATGAAAATATCCGGGATAGTCCTCTGGAATATCCGTCAACAATCGGGTAAAGACGTTTTGGTGTGCAGCCCGAGCTTGATTGTGGCTTTGACAAAACTTAATTTAATAGACCAATATCAACTTTGTGTTCACCCTGTTATCGCTGGAAGCGGTTTGCCGTTGTTTAAAAATATGAGTCAAAAAATTGTGCTTAAACTCATAAAGACCAGAATGTTTAGCGGTGGCGCAGTCATTCTTTATTATGAACGGACATCAGAAAAATAATGAACCGCTAACAACCGGTATGGTCAAAAGCCGGGTAGAATGGTTTTGAATGGAATACCTGGATACGCTCTCAATTGTTTTTCTTCCCTCCCCTATGAGCTGTAATATCTTTATTTTTATCAGTCGCAACAATTCTCCCAAAAAATTGTAATTAAAAAAATAAAATAGAAAAATGTCAGATAGAATCAATTTATTTAAAGAAAGCCCCGACGCTTATAAAGCCATGCGGGGCCTGGAGGAGTATATACAAAAAAGTGGCCTGGACCGCCGGCTCTATGAGCTGGTAAAAATTCGGGCTTCACAAATTAACGGTTGCGCCTATTGCTTGAATATGCACACCCGTGATGCGCGCAAATTGGGCGAAACCGACCAACGTATGCATCTGTTGCACGCATGGCGGGAGACAACACTCTATACACCAAAAGAACAAGCTGCGTTGGCCCTTACAGAAGCCATGACCTTAATTGCCGGTGGCCCAGTGTCTGATGAGATATATGATGCAGCTGCCAGGAATTTTGAAAAAGCCGAATTAGCAGCATTAATGATCGCCATTGTTACTATCAATGGCTGGAATCGCATTGCTATTACTTCCGAATCTGAATTAGACTAAAGTGAGCTTTGGAGAAATGGGGAGAACCAATTGGTTGGCCAGTACCAAAAATACAAACCCTTCAATCAAAGTTGACTAGGGCAATTCTAAGGAAGCGCTACCCTCCTTTTGGGTGGATGTGCTAAACGATGCCGTAGATGACTTAATTTTCTGTCTTCAAAAAACAATATCTGTCACAGCAGAACCACACGTTGCCTGTTATGAAATATCGTGAAAAACGATTATGTTTGGGTGATCAAGTTTCAGACGCTTCAAAACATATTAAAGATGAGACAGAACGACTTCCTGCTGGCAATATTTCTTTGGCTATTGTTCCCACTGTTTGTATGCCGAACGGTGCAAGCACAATCTTCCGTTGACCTGAGTCAATTCGATTCCGGCAAAGATGTGCAGGCAACTGTTCAAAACAATCAGCTTCATATTACATGGAGGGCTGGTACAGCTACGAAAGGACATATGGCTATTAACCTAAAGAAGGACAAACCCCTGTTCGATCGTATCGAGTTGCAACAAGAAGACACTGGTTTTCAAACTATCGCTGAAAACCTGGATCCGGTTTTTATTTTGACCGTGGGAGAACGAAACCTGAAACCCCGTACTGGCTGGACTATCTTTTTTGACAACCCTTGGCAGCGTCCCTACAAGACATTTAAGGCACAGTTGCTTAGGAAGGAAACCAAAGTCGTTTCCCGAGGTTCCCGTGTCCAGATTCAGATCTCTCCGGTCATAGCCGGTTCCTTCTCAGGGGATATTGTCATAACACTTTTTAATGGTACCGCTTTAGTCAAAATCGCTGCAGTCATGTCAACGTCCATAGAATCTGCAGCGATTGTCTATGATGCCGGCCTTATCCACCGAACGTCGTGGGACCATGATCGATGGAATAATATTAACCCGTGGGGTAGTTTGTTGTGGGCAGATCCGCTGGATAAGCCACATGCCCTAACCCGGATGAGTGATCCGATGGGAAGTACCAATGTGGCGACTAAGTATCGGACCATAGTTGCCCAAAATACGAAGGGGTCCATTGCGGTATTTCCACCTCCCCATCAATATTTTTTTCCTGAGGACAATGGCTATAACCTGAAATTCAACTGGTATGGCCGCAACTATAAGGATCTTATCACAGGATTCGGTATTGGGATCCGGCAAGAACTCGAGGGTGATCAGCGGTATGTCCCTTGGTTTAATGCGCCACCAGAAACTGAACAACAGCTAAGTTTCTTCTGCCTCTTAAGTCTTAAAGATGGAAGAAACACGCTGGAGCAGGTCAAGCGGTATACACATAGTGACAAGTACAAAGCGCTGCCCGGGTATTGTACTTTTGCCAGCCATTACCATGTCGAGCCCGAAATGGACATTTTGAAGGGTAAACCCAAAGCGGAGGTGACACAGTTTGTACAAGCGTTTAAAGAAGCCAATGTAGATATTGTTCACCTGGCTTCCTTTCATGGTGTGGGACATCCCGAAGGCCCGGACAGCGCCCGCTTGCTGGAATTAAAAACGGCATTCGACCTGTGTCGGACTTTATCAGACCGCGACTTTTTGTTATTGCCCGGGGAAGAACCTAACCATTTTTTTGGTGGTCACTGGATCGACATCTTCCCCCATCCGGTGTACTGGGTCATGAAAAGAGGCCGGGAGCAGCCGTTTGTAAAAACAGACCCCACCTACGGCAAGGTTTACCATGTCGGTAGCAAAGAGGATATGCTGGAACTCCTTAAAAGAGAGAATGGTCTCGCCTGGGCCTCCCATCCCCGTATAAAGGGATCCGTCGGTTATCCCGATAAGTACAAGGAGGAGCCGTTTTACCGGTCAGCACATTTTTTGGGTGCTGCTTGGAAAGCCATGCCTGCAGACTTGTCTATGCCTATATTGGGTAAAAGGGCATTAGACCTCCTCAGCGATATGGCGAATTGGGGGTATAAAAAATACATGCTCGGAGAAGGCGATCTTTTCAAAGTATTGCCTGAGTATGAGCTATACGGCCACATGAACATCAACTATCTGCAATTGAATGATATTCCCTCCTTTGATAAAGGTTGGCAACCAGTTTTGGATGCACTGAGTGCTGGCCGGTTTTTTGTGACAACCGGAGAAGTACTGCTCCCCCACTTCTCCGTTAACGGGAAACATGCAGGTGAAACCCTGAAGCTTGATCCATCAGGAGATGCAGAGCTAAGCCTGCATATTGACTGGACCTTCCCATTAACCTTCGTGAAAATTATCTCAGGGGATGGCCAGCAGGTCTACCACCAAAAGATAGACCTTTCCGAGACCCAAGCTTTCGGCGATGAAAAATTTATTTTTCCGGTCAATCTGAAGGGCCGGAAATGGGTCAGGGTGGAAGTATGGGATGCTGCGGTTAATGGAGCTTTCACTCAGCCTGTCTGGATAGAATGAACAGGCCTTTTCCTGCTTAAGTGGCTTTACCCGGATGTATTACATCGGAATCAAGTGGCTGAATGTATGTGCACGCCTTCTTCTATGCGTGTAACATACACATCAGGTTCCTTATCGAATTGTTTCTTGTAGTTTTCTTGCAGATAGCGCGTGTACTCGTGTACCTGATCTTTGGCTACAATATTGATTGTACACCCGCCAAATCCGCCACCCATCATTCGCGCACCGATGACATAAGGTGATTTTTTTGCTAAGGCCACCAGGTAATCCAATTCCGGACAACTGACTTCATAGCCGTTGCTTAAACCTTCATGGGTAGCATACATCAGGTTCCCGAATCCAGCCAGATCCTTTTGCTCTAATAACTTGCAAGCTTCCACTACCCTATTGATCTCGCTGACCACATAATGGCAACGCCTGTAAACCACTTCAGGTAGATCCTGCTTGTGCGCGGTCAGCATTTCAGGGCTTACATCACGCAAGCTCTTAATTTCAGGATAAAATTGTTGCAATTTATCCACTCCTTTTTCGCATTGTTTCCTACGGGTGTTGTACTCGGAGGAAGCTAACGAATGATGAACCATCGTATTGCAAAGTACAATCCGATAGTCCGGGAAATCGAAAGGAAAATGTTGGTAGGACAAATCCCTGCAATCGAGGCGGATTAAGCTGTTTTTCTTGCCAAACAGGTTGGCAAACTGATCCATAATGCCACAATTTACGCCGGCAAAAGTATGTTCGGCAAGCTGGCCGATGCGGGATAGCTGCGCTCGGTCCAGGGAAAGCTGGAACAGTTCCTTGAGTCCGAAGCCAAAAGCTCCTTCCAGTGCGGCAGAAGAAGACAGCCCCGCCCCTACTGGCAGATCGCTGTCAAAAACAGCATTAAATCCCGATAATTGATGTCCGTCTTTTTGCATCTGGGCCACTACCCCCAGAATATAATTGATCCATCCCTTCTTTTTATAAATATCGTTCATATTGAAGGAGGAAATTTTATTCAGCGTGGCTGAGTAAACCCTGCTTTCCGTAGTACCGGAAGTGCCTATCGCCAGTACGATCTTTTTATCAATAGCTGCAGGCAATACATAGCCCTCATTATAATCTGTATGCTCCCCTATCAGGTTAACTCTTCCCGGAGATATAATTATCAGTGGTTCTTCTTTGAATAATTTGAGATAGGTTTCTTTTACGCGTTGAATCATTAATACACATTTAAAAAAGCTATAAAATATTAGATTTCTGTTCCTTTTTTCAGATTTAAACCCACTTTGTATCCTTTAACGGCAAAATAAAGAATAAATGCATAACAAGGAATGGTAATTACATACGGCAATTGAGGGAAACTACCGGCCACGTTGGCCAAAGCGCCCCAAATTAGTGGTAGAATGGCTCCTCCTGCAATAGACATGACCAAAAAAGCAGAAAATGTTTTGGTGAAATGGCCCAACTTGTTGAGGGTTAATGGCCATATTGCCGGCCACATGATTGAATTGGCAAATCCGAGGAGAGCAACAAAAAGAACTGAAAGGTTCAGATGGTTAACCTGAAAGAAAGAGCCATTTTCTGAAAATAATCCAGAAAATGAAAACGGCAAAGTGATTTGATGGTTATGCGTAAATAAAATCGCAACTGAAAAGAGAATGCCCAGTACGGCACAAATGGACAGTCCTTTACGTTGAGAAAGAAACTTTGGAATGAGGATAATACCAACGATATATCCAATCACCATAAAACTTAAGGTATAAGTCGTGAAATACTGGTATCGGTCCAGATCATAGCCGAGCATTAGGCCATACTGTCCGATAGTGTCACCGGCAATTACTTCGCATCCTACATAGAGAAATAAAGCGATAACGCCTATAATGGCATGAGGAAACTGGAAAACAGAATCCTTGTGCTTCAATTCGTTGGTTTCTTTTTCATCTACGGCCTCCTCTTCTTCCACGTCTTCCTGAGATACCTCGGGTAAGCTGGAGAACCATACCCAAATAAACATGATGACGGATACTACGGCGATAATAACATAAGGGAAGATGATTTTAGAAGCCAGTTGATCCAGGTAAGGGGCCTTTGCAGCTTCGCTGGTGGCGTCATTGATCTGATTGAGCAAGAACGTGGTTCCCGAAAGAACGGCTGCTCCCACAACTATCGGGCTTACGGCACCTGCGACCTTATTACACACGCCCATAATACTCATCCGTTTCGCTGCACTTTTCAAGGGGCCCAAGATGGTGATGTAGGGATTAACGGCAGTCTGCATCAGCGACATGCCTGCTCCCTGTACAAACACACCCAATAAGAACAAACCATAAGTACGTGTGTTAGCAGCAGGAATGAATAAAAGTGCCCCCAATGCCAATCCTAACAGTCCGAGCGCCATTCCTTTTTTGTAGCCAGTCTTAGCGAGAACCTTAGAAGCTGGAATCGACATCACCAAATAAGAAATATAAGAAGCCGTCGTTATGAGAAACAGAACGACTTTATTGTCGATCTGACATACTACTTCAAGAAAATTAATTAAAGTACTGTTTAACCAAGTAATAAACCCAAGGGCAAAGAATAGAACGCCCACTATAAACATCGGGATTAGGTAATTATTCTTCTTAGTAGAACTGTTTAGGTTGCTCATAAATAAAAAATTAAGAAAAATTAGCGGGCACGAACTTAGATAAGTTTTTGCTATTCTCCCAAATTTTATTCTTCTATTCTATATGGCCTTTGGCCTTGGCAAAAATTTAAAAGGAGCATGCTTTCTAAATTTTTTTTCAATTTATTCAGAATTAATTTTACTTTAGCTGTTTATTTCACAAGAGGTAAACCCTTTTAGCAGAATTAAAGTGCAGGTTTTCTCTTTAAAATTTAAGTTATAATTTATGTCTGAGCACCAGGAAAGAAAAGGACTCCATCCCGCATTCTTTGTACTTGTTACTGTTTTTTTCTTCTGGGGATTTGTCGCTGCTTCTAATGGTA
>CAYXRN010000168.1:0-6548 GCA_964467635.1 uncultured Chitinophagaceae bacterium
TTCCCCGGAATTTGTTTGACCCGTAGTGGAGTGGCTATGGTGACATGGATATTTCTGCTTGTCAGCATATCATAGAACGGCACCCAATAAATACCGGTACTTTCTATGATAACATCCCTGATACCATAATGACCCATGTCATCGCATAACCTCCTGAGCTGCATAGTCATAGTCCCAAAATCCTGATAACAGCATGAGGACCAACACCCAGATAACAGGACTTGATATTGTCTTTATGCATGTCTATTCCACATGCTTTTTGTATCTTTACTTCAAATGAAAATGGCTGTGACATGATGATTGTTTTTTGGTTCAACATAAAGGTCGTCATGTTGCTCCATTTTCATATATCCTTTGTGTAAATTTTTTAATGTATGTTTGGTTGCCAAAGCCGATTCCCGCCATGCTTAATATGTATGATTTCATAACTTCCAATGCCAGCAGTTTTGACCAGCTTCAGTTCGGTAAACAAGGGGATGTATTTATTGATTACCTCTGTCCTATCCCAGATACAAAATCAAGAGTATGGTCACACAAAAATTGCCTGATTTATGTCATGCAAGGTGTGAAAGACTATACTTCATTGGAAAGTTACCATAAATCAAAAAAGGGAGAAGTGCTTTTTATTCGTAAAGGAGGATATATTATATTTCAGCATTTTGAACAGCCTTATCGTGCACTCATTTTCATGTTTGATGATGGCGCTATCCAAAATCTTCTGTTGGAATATCCTGATTTACTGAAAGTAGAATCCTATACCAGGAAAGCATTTATGGCTGAGTCGGAAATATTATTATTGGAATCCTCTCCATTTATTGAAAGCATATTCCTATCTTGCCTTATGTATGTTCAGGACTCAGCCAAGGAAAGCCCTATTTCACTAGAGTTAAAGTTTAAGGAGCTGCTGATCAACCTGTTAAGGAAAAAGGAAGACAATGCATTTTACCTGTATTTATCCTGGATGAGCCAGGACGAGGAAGTCGCCTTTATCAAACTGTTGAAGGAAAACAGCCATTTGAATTTTACTGCCGAAGAGTTGGCCAGGGCAGCCGGCATGAGCTTATCTACGTTTAAAAGACATTTTAAAAGGCATTTCAACCAGCCGCCGGGGAAATGGCTCCGTGAACAAAGGTTATCCCGGGCTAAAAGCATGCTCAAAAAACCCGGTAATAATATTTCAGATATTGCTTTTGAATTGGGCTATAGTGATGTAGCCACATTTTCCAAGGCTTTTAAGGTGGAAACTGGCGTAAGTCCCAGCCAATTTATCGGTAGCAATAATTAGAAGCAGAGCGGCCGTACCGCTTGTCAGGAATACCTGCAGGTCAAAATAAATTTGAGATTAATTAATATCTTATTACCTTTATCATGCTATTTAGTTGAAAGCCAACGCATCTTATCAAACCCTCCCCCCTGATAGAGATTAACCGAACTGAATTCGCGCTCCATGAAAAGGTTTATCTGCTCTATATGCCTTTTTGCTTTTTTATTCGACGGTGATGCTGTGGGACAAGCCCTTGTGTATCCCGCCTATCTTATTACCTCCGATACAGCGGCTTATACCTATTTACCCGGCGCTTATCTTCAAACCATGGTTGACCCGGAGGGGCAATTTACGCTGGCGCAGGTATTAGCGGCAGGTCATTTCCAAGATACAAACAGGACTATTGATTACCAAGTTCATACATACTGGCTTCGATTCAGGCTAATCAACGGACTTGCGGATGAAACAACAATAGCCCTGCCGCAAAGTGCTGCGCGTGTGGACTTGTATACCCGCCTAAATGATAGCGCGTGGACGCATGCTACGACAGGTACGTTGGTTCCCTGGAGTCGTAGAGATGGATTAAAAAGGATACCTGCCTTTCGGCTTGCTATTCCACCGGGGGATACCCTAACGGTATATAAAAGGGTTTATTGGAACTATACAGCAGCTCAACCCGATTCAATATCCGTTTATTTCGCACCTGCCAAAAAACTGATTATGCAGGATTATGTGAAGGATGAGTCTACCCTTATGACTTCTATTCAGGATGCTTTTATATTGGGGCTGTTTATCTTATCGATGATCATCAGCTTTTATTTTTTCTTGGTCATCCGGGAAAGGGAGTTTCTCTATTTCAGCCTGTATCTTCTATTGGTCAGCCTGCAGGCTATTCCCAGCCTGGGAGATGCTTTTCTCCGTGAATATCCAGGCTTTTTATTGTACCTGTATATTTTTAGCAACAGCTTGATGGCCTTTGGACTCATTCATTTCCTCCGGCGTTTTTTAAAAACCTACAAACGATTTCCGGTATGGGATACTATTTTAGTGATATTTAGCTTTGTTCAGGTAATCGTGCTTCTGGCCTCTCACTTTGCCTCCACTATATTCCAGACCAATCTGGCGGAAGCAGCTCATTTCTCCTTTAATTTTTCCAATCTTGTTTCTGGTGTTTTTGTTATGGTCATACTGCTGTTATACATACGGGAGCATGATAAAGCAACCCGGCTGATGATCATTGCACTCATGCCGATCTTATGCCTAAAAGTACTGGTTTATATATTATTCATCAGGTATGGTCTTTATTCTCCGGGATTCGGTGAACCCACCTTGAATGGCTATGTTTTACCTTTTAACAAGGCGGCTTTCTTTATTTTAATCGTTTGTTTCTTATGGATGATTGGATTTTTTAACTGGGTATTGTTCCTTCGGTTCTCCAACATCAGAAAAGAATTTGTACAACGGAAAGAACTCGACCACATAAAATCTCACTTCTTTGCCAACATCTCCCATGAATTCCGTACGCCGCTCACCCTGCTGATTGGCCCCCTGGAAGACGTAATGCATGGCGGAGAACCGAAGCAATTGATTCCCCTGATACCTGAAATGCACCGCAATTCAAAACGCCTTCTACAACTTATCAATCAACTGCTCGATCTGTCGCGGCTGGATGCAGGGAGATACCGGATCAATACTACCAGGGAGGACATTATTCCTTTTGTACACCAGATCATTCATTCCTTTGCATCGCTTGCCAAAAGGAAAAACATCAACCTGGAAATGGAAATTGATCCGCTGCTAAGAGAAGAACTGCATGAGGGGCATGTCAGATTTTATTTTGATGAGGATATACTCGAAAAGATATTGAATAATCTGTTGTCCAACGCTTTTAAGTTCACGCCGGAGGAGGGCGAGATCATTGTTAGTCTGCGGCTGTCTGAAGAAGAAAAGGGGTTTTTAGAATTAAAAGTAAAGGATACCGGTATAGGCATACAGAAGGACAAACTGTTGCATATTTTTGACCGCTTTTACCAGGTGGATGATTCCAATAAAAGGAGATACGGGGGAAGTGGTATAGGACTGGCGCTGTTGAAAGAATTGGTGGATTTGCTAGGCGGCGACATTTTTGTTGAAAGTGCGCAGGGTAAAGGGGCTACCTTCTATTGTTATTTACCCGTCAACCGCAAGATCACTTCAGAAAAATCACCTGTTGATAATAATCCGGCCATCAACCTTGCTCCCGATATTATTGCCGAGGCAGAGCAGGTCATAAAGGATCAAGAGATAACGAATGGCTCCTATAATATTCTCGTTGTGGAAGATCACGAGGATGTAAGAAAATACATCCGGGAAAAATTAGCGGAGTTCGACAATGTGATAGAAGCGACAAACGGCAAAGACGGACTGGAGATCGCCTTGAGACACCTCCCGGACCTGGTGATCAGTGATGTCATGATGCCGGAAATGGATGGCTTTGAATTATGTAAACGATTAAAAACCAATGACATTACCAGCCATATTCCCGTTATCCTGCTTACAGCGCGGGCAGAAGACCGTGATAAGATGGCCGGCCTGGCTACCGGCGCCGACGCCTATCTGATCAAGCCATTTAATTCAAGAGAATTGCAGATCCGGACGAAAAACCTGATTTTAATCCGGAAGAGAATGCGCACCAAATTTAGCGATAAGTTGATTGTAAAACCCAGTGAGATCACTACAACTCCCGTTGACCAACAATTCATGCAGAAGCTGCTATCCACGGTAGAAGAACATATCAGCGATTCGGCTTTTTCAGTGGATCAATTAGCGGGGGAGATGAATATGAGCGTTTCACAACTTTACCGCAAACTAAAAGCACTCATCAATCAATCCATACAGCAATTTATTCGCTCGGTACGGATGCAAAGGGCACTGGAGCTTTTGAAAAATGGCTCCGGAAACATCTCCGAGGTCTCATGGGAAGTAGGGTTTGAAGACCCCGGCTACTTTTCCAAAGTCTTTAAAAAACATTTTGGTTGTTTGCCTACAGAGCGGGAAAAGTTTCCGGAGTAAGGCCTATTACCGCTTATGCATCATGTCAACTATTTCTAAATTGCAGGAAAAATCCAACTTTTTGCATGATTTTTCCTAGCCCGGTTTCTTATAATAAACGAAAGGGGCAAAACTTCCTATAGATTGCGTGTTAAATCCTAACAGACCGCTTTCCCTTACCTGTATATTTGCTGGAGACACGTTTTGGGCACCCTGTTAATCGGGATGACCTGTTTTTTCACCTTAAAATTCAAACGCCATGAAAAAGCTAATCGCAGTATCTACATTGGCAATTGCATGCATGGTTGCCGTCAATGTACAACAAGCTAATGCCGCCCATTACACGGAAGAAAAAAAACCTGACAGCAAAATGATCCAGGCGGCACATCACGATTTCCCCCAGGCAAAAAAAATAACTTGGTCAGAATCAGGGGGTAACTATATTGCCAAATTTAATTCCTGTAACAGGTTAATAACTGCAACTTACAATCCCAAAGGGAAACTTCTTTCGACCCTGATTTATAGTGCTGCGGAAGATATTCCTTTTGAAGCTCAGACCAACTTATTAAAAAAGTATCCGGATTACACGGTGCAGTGTATGAAAGAATTTATTACTAAAGACGGTCAGAATTATTATTTCATTTTAAAGAGCCAAAGAGGGAGTCAGGTGTCGTGGTTGCGGCTGAAATCTACAGATTATAGGGCCTTTGTGGTGCTTCAACATTTGCATCAAACCACCTAAAGTTCGGGCTATTATTTGATATTTTTCAGCTTCCCGCTTTCATCGGAAGGAACGTAAGTATGAATACGTCGGAAAATTACCATCTTTTGCAGGATTTTTACTACCGCTCAAGTATCGGGTCCCGTATTTTTGCTATCTCACTTCTTATGAAAATCACCTGAACGAATAAAATAAGGGAATAAAAACGATGATAAACAAAAAAATTATGCCTTTCGCTTTTAACCTGATTCCCTGAGCGTTAGAACAAGGAGCATTTACCCGTTCAAAATAGATTTTCAAGAATGAAAAAAACAATTGCCGTTGTCATCCTCTTAGCGAATTGCTTTGTTGTATCTGCCATAAGAGTCCATGCCCAAAGCAAGGAGGGCAAAGATATAGCGGCCATTAAAAAAGTGATCGCATTGGAGACCAACACCTATTTTCATAAAAATTATGAAGGCTGGGCAGCTACCTGGGCAAAGGATTCAGCAGATGTTCTTCTTCGGGTTGGACCTGAGGGGTGTTATCATCTATTGGGTTGGGACGCCATTGCAGCCAAATACAAAAAAGAGATTCAAAACATGACTGCAATGAGCGAAAGGGAAATCGCCGCTTTCGTACATAAAACGGACTATGACATTAAAATCAATGGCGCTCTGGCCTCTGCCAGCTTCAAGAATGGCAAGCAGCATGCGCAGGAATTGCGTACACTTATAAAACAGGATGGCAGCTGGAAAATTCTCAGCGTTACTTCCATTAACAGTCCTGCTTATGCGATGAGGGGAATCCTAAATAAAATAAAGGAGTTTGCAGGAAAATGGAAACTGGATGGCAAGGCAACTATGACGCCTTCCGATGGCTCCGTATTGAATACATTGAAATTTGATTTGAAAGCAACCCCCAATGGCATGGAGCAGCTTTCTACCTTTACGTTTACAGAGGAAGGACAGTCATTTGCTCCGCCCGCCGAACAGGAATATTTTATACCTGATTACACAACAAACACTATCTTTTATATGGATATTTACCGAGATCCTTCCGGACGGACCTACACACAGACCGGCCGCGTAACGTCCAATCAGCCGCATTCTTTTACTGTAACCGTCATGTATCCTGATAAACCCAACGCAGTAAAAAGTGAATATACCGCAACGATGGAAAACGGCAAGTGGTATCAGGTAGGCAAACGTTTTGATCGTAATGGCAAACAAACCCATAGCATAACAGCCCGCTTGCAGCGGATAGAATGATGCAGCAATGATGGGTAACAGGACGACAGATAAGCACAAGTACTAAAGCAATATCGTTGTAGAAGTTGATCTTTAACTTAAATACGTTTCTAGCCATACCATCTTCATGGTAAGGTTTTTGGTTGATAGATGACCCCGTTCATTGAGGACGGGGTTTTTCATAAATGATCTATAAAATGTGCTGTAAAACCCGCAAATCTTCAGCTTATGGGATGTCAGGCACAGAAGGATTTTAACCTTGTAAAACAATATACGGGCTGAGGCTGTCAGGGGAAGCCTCCCC
>CAYXRN010000169.1:0-6538 GCA_964467635.1 uncultured Chitinophagaceae bacterium
TCTTCATAAACTAAGAAACGGCTTACGGCATAGGTGAAATTTGCCCTGAATTGCAACCAGAAACCATTTTGGAAAAAACGGGAGTAGTCCAGAGAAACATCCAATCCGTTACCTTCAGCTTCTCCCACGTTAGCCTTGGGGATTGCACTGGTGTCTAAACCCATAGTCGTTGGAATATAGGAGCGGGTTTGCAATATATTTGTCCGCCGTTCCCTCCACAAGTCGACGATGAAATTAAAGTCGTTAAACAACACCATATCCAAACCGATATTGGTTTTATAGGATTTTTCCCACGTGATAATCGGATTGCTATACCTTTTAACCGTCACGCCCGGCCTGCTATACGTATTGTCTACCCCGAAATTGGTTGACTTGTCTCGATCATCCATATCCACCTCGGATAGATAATAAAAACGATCCGACGAGCTTCCTATATTATCATTCCCAATCATGCCATAGGTAGCTCTAAATTTCAAACTGGATATTACCTCCTTTACCGGTTCCCAGAATTTTTCATTGGAAATCTGCCAGGCCACACCTGCTGAAGGGAAAAAACCAAAGCGGTTGGTCTTATAAAACCGTTCTGATCCGTTGTATCCAAAATCAAATTCCGCTGAATACCTGTTGTCATAAGAGTAGGTAAACCTCCCGGAGAGTCCAATATTCCGATGGGGCAGGGAGGTCTGAAGGCTTCCGGCATTCCCGTCGAGCCTATTTTGCATAAGAAACACCAGCAAACCGCTTACATTATGTTTATCGTCAAAGGTTCTGTTGTAACTTGCCCGGCCCTCAATATGTGTTGTGGTATGGACCTTTTTAGGCCCCTCGTCATAATCTAGATATTCCGTTCCATCGTCTTCATTAAGCGGCACCAACAAATAGGAGTTATTCAACTTATCATACCCTTCCGCCTGGTAATAATAAGGACTGTATGACCGGGAAACATCGAAATAAGAATATCGCGTCGTATTAAACCGGCCCTGCACCTTAAGTCCTTTGGTAACAAAGGAAAGGTCTTGTTTAATCTCAAACTGAGCTAACATTAAAGACTGATTATATTCTTTATAGCCCTTCACCAATTCCGCGTACGGATTCACATTTCCCAAACTGGTATTGCCAAACATAATATGATTTACATATCTATGCTGGCTATCTACAGGAAAATATGGCGGGAATGACACAGGATCACTTTGAACGGCCAGGTGATAAAAATGAGTACCTCCTCCTATAGGGCCGGTATAATCATCAAAGGTTCCATACAACTTCACTCCGACCTCCGTGGTTTTCGTCAAGCTGATGTTAACATTTGATCTAAGTTCATAGGTCTTTAAGTTAATATTATTATTAAAATTATTGCGATGATCAACACTTAAAATCCCATTATCCTGGTTAAAGGTAGCCGCGAGATAATAACGTGCCACATGGCCTCCGCCGCTAACATTCAAATTTGCTCTTTGGTTCATTGTATAATCTTTAAAGAGCAATTCTCTCCAGTCATTAGAAGGGTAAACATAAGGGTTGGTACCCGCAATCGTATTGTCGATTTGCTTGTTGTAATACGGTTGCTGTGCCAAGGGGTTTCGGGTCAGAACAGCCTCATTATTCAACCTCATATACGTTATCGGATCCGCGAGTTCCACATTCCTCGTAGGGGCCGAAATGGAATTTTCGAACCGCAAGGAGACTTTGGCCTTCCCTTCTTTACCTTCTTTGGTCGTAATAAGAATTACCCCATTGGCCGCTCTGGCACCATACATGGCCGTAGCCGTCGCATCTTTAAGAATAGAAAAGCTGGCGATGTCATCAACCTGCATCCGAGCCAAGTCCCGGCTTGACAACTCGATGCCATCCACAAGGATCAGCGGATCCTTCTTATAGCCAAAAGTGGTTACCCCCCTTATAAAAAAGTCGGCATTATCCTGCCCGGGTTCGCCCGATCGTTGGTAAGCTATAACACCTGAAAGGCGTCCTGCCAGCGCTGTTGTGAGGTTACTTGACGGAACCTTTAATTCATCCGGCCTGATGGTAGTCACAGCACCGACCACCTCTTGTTTTTTCTGTGTTCCGAATGCGACAACTACAGTTTCGTCTAATTTGTTCGAAGAAGGAAGTAACTTAATATTGATTTTGCTTTGGCCTGCCACAGGTACTTCCTGCGCGTCAAATCCGATCATGCTAAAAACCAAAATTGCATCGTCGGGAACTACTACAGAATACCGTCCATTTAGATCGGTTGTCGTACCAATGCTCTTGTCATTCTTTACGTAGACGGTAACACCCGGCAACGGTTGCCCACTACTATCGGTCACCATTCCTGAAACTTCTTTGTCAGCCGCCTTTGGAAACATTATATAATCCGCCGCGGCTTCCATGTATCCGGTGGTTAAAGCAACTTCATCGCCTTTTAAATTCCCGGTCGGGTTATCCGTCGCATATAGGTTAAAAGGATTTATAAATAAAACCGCAATTATTAGCGTGATTCCAAAAATTTTAAGTAAAATGTTTCCAATCATATCTTTTGTGTTTTATGAAAAAAGATCGCAACCTTAGTATGACTTATCTTTGATTTACCCGTCAAATTTATTCTTAGCTACAGAAAGAGACTTTTTACAGTACAGCTTGGCTAATTCAATTAAACCACTATAGGTATAAACCTAATTCTTTGCTTTCATCAGGTACTGTAACTTTAGAGAAATAAAAAACATTTCCGTAGGTTGATCGCTGCAGAGGGAGTTAAAAAGTTAAAGTATTTCATACATTATTGTTCTATTGTAGAGTCTTTGAAGTCTAACAACATTAAATAACAATTACCTACCAAAGATAGGTTCCCGCATTTCTATCTCCAAGCATTTTCATAAAATAATTACCGTAAACGTTTACGATAACGTTTTAATTCTGTGTAAACGTTTACGAAAAAAATGCAAACCCTTACTTATCTATAAAAAAACGACAAGGGGCAAATTATATCCATAGCATTATTGCTTTTTAATGATCAATCGCCATAAATACGCCACATGGAAAGTGGAAGTAATGTTTATTTTTATGAATGCGCCGATTGCCCATAAAAAACCTAAATTGATCATTATCAATATTTAATATTGCTCGATTGCGCTTTTCCCCTTAAGGAGACAGGAATTTTAACGAGAAATTTGAATAAAGGGAAAGGGAAAAAAAGGCAGCTGTACTTCCCGTACCGATTTTCAAAAAAAGTTCTGCGTTTCATTCCAAGTAAGTTATATATTCATACAATAATCAAAACGTAGAACGAACAAGACAATGATCGGATAAGCAGCTCTCCTTTTTACCTTTATTTGCTATTATTTACATTACAGGTATCGGACCTTCAATGTCTTTAAACCATAAGAGGAAAAGTTTAGATCAACAGATTTTCCGGGCAAGATGGTGTGTAGTACTTTTCCCTCCTTATCCAGCACTTCTATTTTCCCAACCTTCGCATCCTGTAAAAAGGTCAATCTTTTTTTGATTTTCAAGGTTGTGTTTTGCTCATCGGTGCTGTTGTTTAATAGCATGATATAGAGTGTGCTTGATTTCTTATCAATAGCACCCATATAGTCTATCCGTTGATTGTTAAGCTGTATTAGGTCCCTTCTCAAAAACAATTCAACGTTTTTCCCATACAACCTTCCCGAAGCGAACCCATAAGCCACATGCGGACCTACTTTCGGCGTTATAAATCCTTTAGGGAAAGCGATCTGACCATTCGACCTCAGGCTAATTTCGGAAAGCAGGTAATCCGTGATCCAGCCAATTTGCCACCAGGCATGATGCGGATACTTTCCCGGACCCGCATCCATACTCCGCCAATAATAAGAAGCCACGCTGTTCTCCTTGTTTACAAAGGCGTCCCTGCCCCAGGCGGCGGCCCGGGCCATTTCCAGATACAGGCTATCCTTTGTCAAGTCGAATAGCCTTACAAATAATCCCGCATGGCTTGTCAATAAAATAGGGCCGTTCGACCTTGCCGCGGATCCTAAAGTACCGCCCTGCTCAACGTTCAATCCCACCTGGCTTATCTCCCAATCTTCATGTATCGCGCCATTGACTATCTTGCCCGTATTATCCGGTATAGGATGCGTAAAAACAGAAGTGGTATAGAGGCGTGCCGTTCGTATCGCCGCAGTTTTATATTTTTCGTTATTCGTAATTTCATACAGGTCTAAAAGGGCCTGTACGCTCTGCCCCCTGGCAAAGTCGGGTATAAAACGAAAATCACCACATACCCCTAAAAAGCTTCCTTCATTAACGGCGTTTTCGATAAACCAGTCGGCTCCACTGCGAGCGGCCTGTAGGTATTTCTTATCGCCCAAAATTCTATATGCCACTATTAACCCGTAAAAAGTCGGCCTCAGATCCTTTAAATCCGTAAAAACCGGTTGCTTAGTCTCCTTGTCATAGGCCACTTCCCAGTTCCCGGCCTCATGCTGCCATTCCAGCAGACGATCAGCTCCCATTCTTAACCTGCTTAGCAGCTGGGTATCGTTCGGCTTGAAAAGAAGGATATTTCCAATATCCAGCATGGTATAATAGGTCAATCCAATGGGTTCTACATAATTCCCCCATTCTTCCGTAAACCGCTTACTCTTCCACAAATAATATTGCCCTTTAGCCGCCCCTTTAAAAAAAGGGTCTTCTGTTTCTTGCTGCGCCAGTTTAAAATTCCGGGCGTAGGGCAATCTCGTGTTGATTAATATACTGTCACCGGTAATATTGGCCAGCATCCACATGGCTCCATAATCCGAATTTTTTCTCGCGTCGCCATCAGACCCCACTACTGAAGAGTTGTACTCCTGGGCACCAATTTCAAGTCCATTGTATTCGCTTACGTGCCAAAGTGAGGTCGAATCATCACATACATAACTCCACATGCCTAAGATCCGGTTCGTTAGGGATTGCCTGGTGTCTTTCAACTGCAGAAAGTCCTTAAAATGATATACATCATTTATCGCGTGTTTATAAACTGGGTACCATCCGTCGCCGCCCAATGAATACCTGAATGATAAAGTGCGTTTTTCGCCTTGGTGTAAATAGGATGTTTTTTCACCAAGAATGGGATGGTATAATGTCGGCATAATATGACCGGCCCTATTCATTAACGACAATCCCAACATCCAATCGTTATTCGTATTCTCATCCTTAGCCCAGGGATCCCTTCCCATTCCGGGTGCTGCGATGGCGGCTACCGTTAAGCCTTCCTTCGTAGTGACAACCGGAGCCAACGTGCCTGCGGTACGCTCCCTGGCTATAATCGGCCTATCGGGAATTCCCTGGCCATATCCATAACTCAACACAAGGTCGCTCGATAGCCCGGTTCCCTGAAAATGTCCCGGAATCATTCCCCAGGCGATGTCATCCTTTTCAATGGAAAACAATTCGGGACTCGCTATGGAATAATACCCCTGTTTGTTGGCGGTTAATTCAATTTGTACCGCTATATCCGTATTATGGTTTCCATCCAGCTGCCATATTGACTTGACCCGAAGGTTTTCTGATTCATAAAAAAATATAATCTTGTTTGCACTTACCTGTACAGCCCTTGCAGGAAAAAAATTAAACACTTCCCCCGCCGTATTTAGTGCAACGCTACTGAGGCTTCTTCTCCAGTGATGGAAGATATGCGTATAAGACGTATCTGGAAAAGACTGAGCGCTCGGGCCGACCTCGCTCCAATCCGGATTATCGGCAGGTTTTTTTGCTGAATATAAAACAGTATACCTTCCATAAGGCATTTTTACTTTTACAAACTTGGCAGGGGAATGATCGGCCGTTTTAATATGCAATTCACCAAGGCTATAGCCTTGATTAGTCTTATTCCACTCCAAGGTCAGTTTTTCATTTTTAAGTGTTAACACCGCCTGCCCCCATCCGTTAAAAGACAAGACAATCAATAATAGAAAGCCAATAAAAAAACGCTTACTAAACTCCACTTTCATCATGAATTATTTCTTTTGTTCCATACTGTTAATAACCCTGTGCAACCTGTCCGGATAATTGGTAATGATGCCATCAACGCCCATTTTATATAAGTCTCTCATACTTTTAGAATTGTCGGGTGTCCAGGGAACCACCTTCATCCCCATCGAATGACACTTGTCAATTAATTCCGGCGTTACAACCTTGTACCGAGGAAGAAAAAAATCCGGTTTAAAGCCCAATTCGTCTATACGCTGTTCAATAGATATGTCTCTTTTATGAGGCAGTAGCGCGATTTTAATGTCGGGATAATCCCGATGTAGAATTTGTAACGGCTTGAAATCGGAGCTCTGGATAATCAGCCGTTGCCCGATGTCGTCCAAATAGGGTTGCAGTTTATTCATTACCGTGCGAACGAAAGCTTCCGGATCCGGCTGCATTGACCCATAGAAATCCGGACCGGATTTTATTTCCGGCATATAATATACAGGAGCGTAGTGATGTTCCTTCGTAAATTGCTCTATCGAATCGATCACCTCGGTCAGCAAAGGTATATAGGTCTTTATCCGGGTCTGCTCAGGAAAATCAGGAAAATATTTTTCTCCAA
>CAYXRN010000170.1:0-6445 GCA_964467635.1 uncultured Chitinophagaceae bacterium
GTTTTCTTTTCCAGTACGGATGCCTCTTTGATTTTCAGCTCATCGCCGACCTTTAGTTCCGGCAGTTCCTGCACAGGCTCGCTGTCCTCATCTATGAATTTTTCTTTAATGCCACGCCAACCGGCTTCGAGGATTTTACACCCTTTCAATGTGAAGTCATAGTGCAGAGCCTGCAATCCGATGTCGGTTATTTCTTTGGTACAGGCAGGCGAAAGGACTTCCAGTAGGCGGTGCGCAATCATATCATAGATAACGTTTTCGTGTGCCGTTAATTCGGACGGGATTTTTTCGGTAATCAGCAGACCGTGGTGGTCTGTGACCTTTACGTCATTCACGATACGTTTGTTGAAACGCCCCCATTTCACTTTTCCGACCGCTTCTTTGCATGAAGCCCGTGCTTCCAAATTCCTTACCAGTGCAGGGATTTCCGACCATATATCTTCGGGGATGTACTTGCTCCCTGTACGGGGATAGGTGATAAACTTCTTTTCATACAGGCTTTGGGCAATGTTCAACGTTTCCTCGGCAGTATAGAACGCCCTTTTGTTGGCTTCTTTCTGCAATCCCGTAAGGTCGAACAGCAAAGGCGGTTGCTCTGTGACCGTTTTGGTTTCCACCGCCGTAACGGTTGCTATTCCGATACGCTGAATAGATTTCAGCGTATCGTCAGCGAGTTTTCTGTCATCCCATTTGGTCTTGGAAAGGCTCTTAAAATCCACAAATTCTTTACGATGTTCCAACTGGATTTGAAAGTATTTCTTGACGGCAAAGTCTTTGTTTTCCAAATACCGCTTGCAGATAAGGGCAAGCGTAGGCGTTTGTACCCTTCCAAGCGAGTAAACGCCACGCCCTGCCGAAATGCTCAACGCCTGCGAAGCATTGATACCCACAAGCCAATCGGCTTTGCTCCGCCCTTGTCCGGCACGGTACAGCCCGTCAAATTCGCTTCCGGCTTTTAGGTTGTCAAAACCCTGTTTAATCGCCTTTTCCGTGAGCGAGCTTATCCATAGGCGTTCAAAGGGTTTCCGGCACTTTAGGTATTCATAGATGTACCTAAATATGAGTTCCCCCTCACGTCCGGCATCGGTGGCCACGATAATACTATCGCATCTGCCGATGACCTGTTCGATAATCTTTAACTGTTTTAAGGCTCCGCTATCGGGAACATAACTTTTGTCCTTTTTTACCTTGCGTACCGTAAGGATAAAAGGGTCGGGCAATATGGGCAGGACTTCCCTTTGGAAGCCCGATACCCCGTAATCTTCGGGCATCGCCAGTCCGACCAAATGCCCCAATGCCCACGTAACTTCGTATCCGTTCCCTGTTAGGTAGCCATCCCGTTTTTCGGTCGCTCCCAACAGGGTAGCTATTTCTCTCGCCACACTTGGCTTTTCTGCAATGATTGCTTTCATGATACTATCTCTTTTAATGGATTTTGTGGTGAACATTTCTCTTTGAGAAACCCCTTCGTATTCTGTGAAAGGGGATTTCCAAAGGAAAATGTTTTTTGATGGTATTATCTTTTTACCCCTCTGGATTTAGCCGGACGGTTAGGGTCATTCTGCCGTTGCTGTTGCCTTATGTTTTTCGGCGTTTGTTGCTCCGGTTTCAGAGGCTCGTTGATGTGCTTGGTCGCTTCGTTGGTTTTCCCGTTGGAGTTCACGGCAACCTGTGTTTTGTGCGCTTCGGCAGGCTGTGCCTTATTTTTCAGCGCATTGGGGTTTTTAAAGCTGAAATCATAATTTCCAGTTTCTTTGTTCAGCGTGACATATCCTTTATACGGGTTTCCTTTTCCGTCCTTGAAATCCGAAACGTAAATCGTCTTGCCCTCGGTGAGTTGCTTGTACTGTTCATCCGAAAACACTTTGTTGCGGAACATTTTTGGGTCGTTTTCCTGTACCTGTTTGGGGGCTTTATCGCCAAAAAGAAACTCCGTATATTTTTTGTCGGCATTGAACTGCACATGGGCATTTTTGTTCGTACTGTTCTTAAAATCCAACCCCTCTAAATAAATGGCTTTCCCATCTTTCAAATCCCGTTTTTGGTCTTCGGTCAACTTTACGCCCTTAATCTCATCGGGTACTTTTATTCTTTCCTGCCGGAATGCGATAACCTCATTCGTTAGGTGGTCGATACTGATAACGGAGGGTATCTTTTCGCCTGTTTTGGGGTTGGTCAATTCCACCACACGCCCCATGTTTCCGGTTTTGAGTAGGTTTTCCCTGTCCTCTTTGGTAAACTCGTGACCAAAGAAAGGGGCTTTGAGGTTGGGTTCGTGGCGTACACCATACATCATAAGTACAGGTTTGCCGTCTTCACCGTCTTGGAAACCGAGCCTTGCTTCCGAGCGCATGATGACCGCACCGAAATTGACACTTGTGGGATATACCTTATTGGTCTTATAGCCCTTTAACAGCAAATCCAATTGCCCGTCTTTTTCAAGCCTCTCTTTGTTTATCCCAAATTGCGCTAAATAATTCCAGTCCACATCTTCCGCCTTATAGCGGTATTCGTTTTTTTCCTGTGATTGCTGTGCTTCCGGTGTCGCCTGTGGTGCTTCCACATCCTTTTTGGTTTCCTGTTGTTGCTCCTTTGGCTCTTTGACCTCATGCTTTGCCATGACAGCCTCGCCCTCTTTGGTGGGGGCATCGACCTGTTTCTGCATTTCTTTGGCGGTTTCGACCGCTTCCTTTGCAGGTACTTTGAAGAACGAGAAATGGGTCGGGTCTTTAAGCTGTCGCCAAAAGTTGGAGAAGAAATTTGTAAACAAATCTCCGGCTCTGTCCACCCGCATAAATTGGTTTTGGTTTTTCTTGGTGGCATCAACGGTTTTCAGATTGCCGTTTTCGTCAACCCCCGTAACAGCTTGGATTTTCTTTTTTTCCTTGTCCATCACCAACAGCACATCCGAAAGCTGTTCGGGATATTGCTGTGGATTTTCATTTGTCTGTTCGCTCATGATATTGATTTTTTAAAGTTTACATTGTCCGAAAGTAGGCGAAGCAGGTAGGGCATAGCCGTACCCGTCTTTTCGTGGTAGGGTTTGTCATCGGTTTTCTTTTGTACGCCGTATAGGGGCTTTGAAACTTTCCCTGATGAACTGGTGTACATCCGATAGTTTGTAGTACAGCTTTCCGCTGATGGTGTAATACGGTAGCTTGCCCGTGGAGCGGTATCGTTGCAGGGAACGGTGGCTGATTTTCAGCATGAGGAGCAGGTCTTGGTTGTCCAGTAATTCCTCGCCGTCTATGCTGTGCCGTTCTTTCTTGATGTTTAGGACGTACTCTTTCAAAATATCGAAACGCTCCATGATACGTTCCATCCATGCGATAAATTCCATTCTGTCGATGTTCATAACAAATACTTTTAATGATTTCTAACACCACAAAATTGGAGTGATTGGCGCAGGCTGTCTTCCGATACGTGTCTATCAAAAAGGCACTTTTTTCATTTTTTTACAATTGATATAAAGTGCTGTTTTTTGGGGCTTTTCGCACTTTTGGTCAATCGGTCGGCATCCAAATCAATGGATTTGCCGATAGACACATATAGGCAAACGGACAAAAAAAAGACAGCACCGAGTAATGCTGTCCTTTTTGATGGAAATAGATGACAAAAATTTATAGGTTGTCTTCCCTATCCATATATTCCTCTAAGCTGTATTTGAGTTGGTCTAAAAACAATGTCCGTGAGCCTGCACGGGTCTTCATCCGGTGGAAGCTGTTATGTATGTCGTTCAGTGATACACGGAACAGGATTTGGAATACCATGCTGATTTTGCGGATGCCTATTTTCCCGTGCGAAATGGCATCGCAGGCGTAGAGTGCATAAATCAATTCGATAAGGGCATTTTTCGATTGTGTCCAAAAAACATCTTTGGTCTCCTCGTGCTGTAGCAATACATCGGGGTTTTGTTCGGGGCTTAGTTTTGTCGTCAGATAGTTGTAAACTAATTCATTGGCTATAATTTTTGCCACTTTGTAATCAAAGTAGGTCGAAAATTTCGTATCAATTTCAAACACGAAGCTATTCAGCCCGTCATAGCAATTGATTTTGCCAAGTGTAAAGTATTGTTCATCTCGGTCGGTTCTGCCGGAACGGTAATAGCGGTAAAAATCGGAATTACAGACATGTTCGGTGTATTCCTGTTTCAATTCACGCAGGTGCATGGCAAAATAATTTTCATAGATATTTCCATTACTTGCAGGGCAGGCAGTTTCTATTCTGAACACTTTGTTGTAATAGATGAGTTTGCCAAGAACAGTAGGCTTTATCTCCTTAAAGAAAAGTATTTCGTCCTCTAATGTTGTGAAGCCCTCGTTTATAATATCTTCTTTGATGTCTGCGAGAAGCTCTTTCAGATAGACCGTCATCCTGTATGCCTCGTCCATAAAACTCGAAGCCTCTGCCGACAATTTACGTTCCTGTTTCTGTATGTCGGAGACGATTTTGTGTAATAGGTGTCTCATAATACTAAAGGTTTAAAATGAAGCCAATATGCCTCTCCAAATTTTACGATTAGTACCGACCTTTTTTCATGAGACAGGACGAAGTATAGGAAGATTTTTATAAAAAACAGCGCATCGCTATATTTAGCACTGTGTGGATATAAGTTATTATTAGATTGATAATCTAAGTGTTTCGTAACACTTTTTTCCATAAATTCGCTAAGAAAATCCTCTATAATATAGAGTTTACTTATTTCATTAGAAATGTCGAGAAAATTAACTACAAATTCCAGACTAGTCAATGAGTTGTTTGCGAATTATATCAGCACATTTGTAGCATTTAGCGAATTGATGAATAATTCTATTCAGGCAAAAAGCAAAAATATTTGGATTGAGATAGATTATGCGTCTGATGAAGAATTAAGCACGACCCACATCAAACGAATTTCAATAAAAGACGATGGAAAGGGTGTTCATATCAATGAGTTAGAAACTAAACTCTTAGATATAGGAACTACCAACAAAGACGGTGGAAAAGGGATAGGTCGGTTTGCAAGCTTTCAGATTGGCAAAGAAATTGAAATTGAAACGGTTGGTTACTGTAGCGAAAGTAAAACATTTTCGAAAGCCGTAATACCTCTTTCATTTGATAGTTTTGGAAATAATATCAATGTATCTGAAATTAATATCCCCACTGAGGAGGAATTACTAAAAGGAAAGAACCATAACACCTATTATAAGGTAACTATTACGAATCTTTATCCTTCGTATGTTACAGAAAAAGAACCAAAGAAAAAGATAATTGACAAATTTTTGCGTCAAAATATATCGGATGCAATTTTCGAAAGATATCCTCTTAAAATCTTTAATAAAGACATCTTCTTTCACATAAACTGACACCCAATTAACCCAACTGATTTTGTAACTAGTGAGCCTATCAAAATTGCTTCAACATTTACAGACAGTAAGGGGAAAGATCATAAGGTGCTCTTTGACTTTATGCCAATAAAAAAAATTGAAAAAATAAAAGTCTTTCTAACAGTTCAAAATGCAGGATTGAATACAATTGCAGGGAGTTTAGAATACGATGCTACTTGGTTAAGTCCTAAAGTCGGAGGATGGTTTATTTATGTATCATCTTCAACGCTATCTTCCGATATTTATCGTAATATCGATCTTGATGATCTGGATCCTGATTGGAGAAAAGTTAGAGAGTTCATCAAAGACAAGCTAAATGTCTTTTTTAAGGAGAGAAACAAAGAGTTTGACAACTTTTCGGATAATTTAAAGAAAGACACATATTATCCTTACAAAGAAAAGTCGAGTTCACAATCCAAAGTGATACTGTTCGATAAATTGGCTTATCTAGTAGAGGATCGATACCATTTGTTAAAAGACAACAACCAGCTTAGAGAAATCATCTACCCACTAATAGACAGAACTATTTCAAATGGCGAGCTTAACAAAATTCTATACAGTATACTGAAACTAAACAATAAGCTCATATCGAAGTTCTCTGACTTATTGGAAAAAACTGATTTAGAAAATATCATAGAATTTTCGGACAAAGTAGCAACGAAGATTGAAGAAGTTGATTTCTTGGAAAAGCTGGTATATAGCGATATAGCCAAAAATGTAAAGGAGAGAAAAGAATTACACAAATTTCTTGAACGTATGTTGTGGATATTTGGAGAAGAATATAATGAAACCACAAAATTGCTTTCAGATAAAAACCTTGAGAAAAATCTAATTCAGTTGCGGGATGACTGTCTGGGATACAAAGCGTCGAAAAAAGATGACAATATCAATGAAGTCACTGAGCGGTCTGTCAAATCTATCACAGACTTGTTCATGTATAATCAAAGAATTTTAGATCATAAAAGGCGAGAAGTGCTAATAGTTGAATTGAAAGCACCTAAGGTTAAAATTAGTCCAAAAGAAATTGCTCAGGTTATGAAGTATGCACGAGAAATTGAGAAGCTAAATTCAATTAGCCG
>CAYXRN010000171.1:0-6394 GCA_964467635.1 uncultured Chitinophagaceae bacterium
ATGAACGGTCTTGATCTGCTTATTCATCTTCTGAAATTTAGAGTGTTTAACAATGCCCCATTAATCGACAGGGGTTTAATACAGGCGTTCAGTAGTCAATGTTCATTCATAAAAGCTGTTTTGATCCGGAAGTCCAAAGTAAAGAATCTTTATCAATTTACCATGTATTATTATCACTTTTGAATGTTTTTTAACAATCCGTTTTGGCTACCGGGGAAGTCCCTGTTCACTTGCCGGACTTTGGGTGGGCTTGCTCGTAGATGGCTTTGAGCTGTGCGATGCTGTTATGCGTATATATCTGGGTGGCGGCCAGTCCCGCATGACCCAGTAATTCTTTCACTGCGTTGAGATCAGCCCCATTATTTGTCAGGTGCGTGGCAAAGGTATGACGGAGGACATGCGGGCTTTTTTTATCCGCCGTCGTGATAGCGGAAAGCCACTTTTTGACTACCCGGTACACATATTGGTCATACAACCTGCGCCCGCCAGGCGTAACGAGCAGGACGGTTGAATCGCTTTGTGGAAGGCGTTCCTTTTCGGCCAGGTACGCTTTTATTTTTTTTAGCAAGCCGGGACTGAGCGGAAGAATTCGTTCTTTATTCCCCTTACCCAGCACTTTAAGCTGAGCCGCCGACCAATCCATATTCCGGGTTTCCAGGTGGACCAGTTCGGATCGCCGCATGCCCGTTTCATAAAGTAGCTCTAGGATCAGTCGTTCGGTATGTCCTGAAAAGGTATCTGGAAAATCAAGCTGATGTAAAAGGGTATCCATGGCCCGCCTTTCTACGTAAACCGGCAGGCGCTTACCGGATTTCATCCCCTGCACAGATAAAACAGGGTTTCGGGCAATCTTTTCCAGGCGGGTCAGATACTTGAACCAGGAGCGTAAAGCCGATAACTTCCGGTTAATGGAACGGGCAGAGAGCTCCTTTTCTTTTAAAAACACCAGCCAAGAACGGATCATCGCAGTAGTAACCTGGGCAGGGCGCTTTATTTCATAGGTATCCTCCAGATACCTTACAAAATCATGCAAGTCTTTCTCATAAGAAAGAAGGGTATGAGTCGCATAGCGCTTTTCATACCTTAAAAAATCAAGAAAAGGTTGATATGGGGTTTGCTGTGACGGATCTTTCATGAGAAATATATACGGTAAAAATAAGGCATTTTACCGTAACGGCTTTCTCACTTGATCACTTGACAATTTTACCACTAGCTATTTGCTGGCGGTACGCTGCTTTAAGCAACTCGTGGCGGCGCTTTACAGAAGGTTTGGTAAAGGCCTGGCGATTACGCAATTCAGTGAGCACCTTGGCTCTTTCAAATTTGCGTTTGTATTTTTTGAGCGCTTTATCTATGTTTTCGCAGTCTTTGGAATCAATAATAAGCATGAATCTCCTTTTTTTTTGGAGGGCAAAGGTAAGTATTATTTTAATTAATTGGAAACGGAAAAATTAAAAAAGAAAAATAATCGCCTGTTTCCCGTTTTAACGCAGCAGGGTAACATTTCCGTCCAGTTTAAAAACATCCCCGCTTTCGCACCGCATGGCGGTTTGATAGACAAACACCCCTGGTGGAAGCGACTTATCGTTGAATGTACCATCCCAACCGGCGGACTTGTCGTTGAGTTTAAAATGTGTCCGCACATAAACAAGTTGCCCCCACCGGTTATAGATGCGGAAATACAACACTTCACTTACGCCCTTCCCTCTCGGATAAAACAGGTCGTTCATCCCATCATTATTGGGAGTAAAAGTATTGGGGATGAATACCTTTCCCTGCTTACAAACCAGGTTGATCTTTATAGAGGCAGAGTCTGTACACCCCCATTGGTTGGCTGCGACCACCCGGTAGGTTATCGGCCGGTGGGGCGTGCTTATGGGGCCTGCGCAGTCCGTACAACTCAGATATTCATCAGGGGACCAGTTCCAGGTGATGGCATCCTGGCTGTAGGAGGCAGGCAATTGAACCGCGCTCCCCGTTCCAATAGCGGTATCGGCCGGCAGGGTAATTTCAGGGCGATCATTGACGACAAGCTTGATGTTGGCGGTATCACTCTGGCAGTCTCCCTCGGAATAGCCAACGACCTGGTAAGTAGTCGTCTGTTCCGGCGAGGCAACGGAGGCAGCACTTTCCGTATTGCTCAACCCGGCAGCAGGCGACCACACATATCGGTACGCGCCTGCTGCACGCAACAGCGCCCGTGCGCCCCTGCAAATCGCCGTATCGGGCGAAGTGGTGATTTGCATCATATGAGGCTCAGGGACCACTGCCGCTACGGTATCCTTGGCATGGCAACCATAACTTGTACTGATTTGAACCGTTACGGGATAAGTACCGGGCTGGGCATAATCATGTTGTGGTTCCGACAAGGCAGACGTATTATCCGCGGAACCGGGTTCGCCAAAATCCCATTGGAAGCTTGCCGGAAAATGCAAGGAGTCCATGGAAAAAATCTGCCCTTTGGCTTGAAATTGCAGCAGCGAAGAATCGCAGATTTCCGGAACGGTATAAACGGGATTTATTTCGACCGCATCTATAGTGATCTTGTGCTTGGTAGGAATGAACACGAGACATCCGCGGTCATCGGTTAGTCCCAGCCGGGGTTGAAAAACGCCTGCCTCTTTGTAGGTGTGGGTAATGTTATCTCCCGACGAAGGAGCGGAAATAGTGCCATCCCCAAAATCCCATCGGTAGGAAACCGTTCGGACTGCTGTAGCCGAAAACTGTACGGTGTGCGGACTGCAGCCCACCGAATCGATCACTTTCGGTGTGCCATAAGGACCCGGGATGGAGATCACTTTTACAACGGAATCCAGGCAACCGCCACTGTAACCATAGACCATCATCTTAAGCACATAGCTGCCGGGAATCGTGTAAACGTGCTTGGCCGTGTCTGTGTTATTGGAAGTGGTGCCATCCCCGAAATCCCAAAGGATTTTACGGTAATTCTCCGACTGATTGGTCACCGACACCACAAAAGGAGGGCAATCGGCATTGTTATCGCTATAGCTCATTTTGGCATGAGGTGCCCCCACTTTAATGTATTGCTCCTTGGTCAGACTATCCCGGCATCCGAGCGGGGACTGCACCTTTAAAGAAACCGTATAGGTGCCTTCCTCCAGGTAGGTCTTGTCCGGCACCCGCTGGCTGCCCGTCGTATTATCGCCAAAATCCCAATGATAAGCCAGCTTGTAGCCTACCGACTTATTAATCCAATGGATAGGCGCCCCGGGGCAGATCATGGAATCTACCGTAGAGAAAACCGCTTCCACGTCATAGATATTCGCTGCATTTGTATGGTTTTTTTTGGTGTCCACACAGCCATTCGCATCCGTTACTTCCAATTGTACCGTATACTTTCCTCCTTTCCGGTAAACATGAACGACC
Organism: uncultured Chitinophagaceae bacterium; assembly: GCA_964467635.1. GTDB lineage: Bacteria > Bacteroidota > Bacteroidia > Chitinophagales > Chitinophagaceae > FW021-bin31. The sequence goes on from CAYXRN010000171.1 coordinate 3,388, forward strand.
GAATCCTTGGATAAAGTTTCCGTAGTGCTGTCGCCAAAATCCCAACGCCATTGCTGAATAGGGGCACCGGAAGTCGTACTGCTATCCCGGAAAACAATTTCATTGCCGCTGCATGTGGTCATGGGAGAAAAGACAAAATCGGCTTCAGGTCCCTGCACAACGATTTGCACACTGGTGCTGGTATCCGTGCAGTCATTGATATCGGTGGTGATCAGACGCACCTCATAGGTACCGTTTTTCCCATAGGTGACCGCGGTATCCGGGCGTGTGGTCGTAAAACGTCTGCCATCCCCCAGCACCCAGGTGTAAGAGCGAACCCAGGTGGTGTCCTGGGTATTCGCCATGGCAAATTGTATCGTCGTGCCATGGCAGATCACATGGGAACTGACTTCCAACACCGGCTCCAGGTCAATAATATGTATCGTCTTGGAAGTGGTAGAAGTACATTCCCCATTCGTTGCCACTAAGGTGGCCTTATACGTTCCCGGGGACGAATAGGTATGTGCCGGCGGATGCTGTCCGCTGAAAGTAGCCCCATCACCGAAATTCCATTGCCAGTTTTCAGCAGATTCGGACTTGTCCTTAAACGTTACCGTATAGCGGTCTTGACAGGTCTGAACGATCCCCATCCTCGCCTTGGGTGCTTTAATGGTCACCAAATCAGCCACCGTTTTACTGGCCTCGCACCCATTATTGTTCACGGTAAGGGTAACGTCCTGTTGGCCAATATGGGAAAAGCGATGAAGCGGGTTTTCTTCTTTAGAAGTGGCCTGTCCGTCTCCCGGAAAGCGCCATTCCCAGCTCATACCCGGTGGTTGTGAAAGATTGGTAAACTGGATAGGGGTCTCCATACAAGCCACCTTGGGCGTCGCGGTAAACTTGACTTCAGGCGGGGTGCCCGTGTGCACAAAATCTTTCCTTACCAGGGAATCTACACAACCGGAAGCTGTCGTTATTCTCAATTTTACATCATAGGTACCTTCCTGGGTATATTGATGGGAAGGATTGGCGGAAGTGGAAGTGCTTCCGTCTCCAAAATCCCAAAAATACTGGACCACCGGATCCGGGCTCTTTATTTCATTTTGGAACTCAACGGTTAACGGAACACAGCCACTGTTATGCTGTCCGATGAATTGCACCTCGGGATCCGCGACGTGAATGTAACCGGGTTTCGTTACGGAGTCCATACAACCCTGTTCATTTGTCACCCTCAGCTTTACATCAAAAGTACCATTCATTTTATAGGTATGCGACGGTTCCATTTGCGTTGAAGTCGTACTGTCGCCAAAACTCCATTTTGCTGATACGGCCTCCTGCGACAGGTTCTCGAATGTGACCGCGGCTGGTACAGTGCAATACTTTTGGACGGTCGACTGAAAATCGGCCTTAGGAGAAGGAAAGGTCGTTAGCGTCTTGGTCACTTCATCCTTACAACTGCCATAAATATTAACCAGCTTAACGGTATAGGTACCTGGTTTACTGAACTGATGCACCGCATTTGTCTGCCTGATAACCGTGCCGTCGCTAAAATACCAAACAGCGGAATCCGGGATTGGGCTGCTGGTGTTTTTAAAGGTCAGGGGCACGTTTGCACATCCTTGAGGCAGCGCGAAGTCTGACTGGAAGGAGCCTGCATGAATAAGATTTTTCTTTACCACGGTATCCGTGCATCCGTTGACGATGGAAGCTCTCAGGACGACGGTATAAACACCGTTTTGACTGTAAGTGTGGGTAGCTGTCGCACCACTGCCGGTGCCGCCATCCCCAAAATCCCAAAGGTAGGTAACCTGTTGGGCGTCTCCCGCCTGGGCGGTAAAATGCACAGTCATCGGGGCGGCGCAGGAAACCGTCCGGTCTACGGTAAAATCCGCCTTTACGCCCTCATTGGTAACCACTGCCGCCTGGTGGGTCACCCCGCTCCTGCACCCGGCTTTATTGGTAACAGAAAGACTCACGTTAAACTTGCCGGCATCTTCATAAAGGTGGGAAGGATTGGGCTGATGGGATATATTTCCATCGCCAAAGTCCCAAAGCCAGCTTTGAAGAGTCGTTCCTTCCCCTGCCTTGGAGTGATCGGTAAACTGGACATTCAGCGGGTAGCATCCAGAGGCGGGACTGGCCAGGAAATCCACTTCAGGGGTATCGGATACGGTGATATATTGTTGCTTGATAATTTTATCGCTGTTGGTGCCGTCCTCCACGGTAAGGGTAACGGTATATGTTCCGGGTTTATCGTATACTGCCTGCGGGTTTTGTAATACGGATGAATTCCCGTTGCCGAACTCCCATCTCCAGGAAGTCGGGTTGCCCCCGGACTCATCTGTAAACTTGACGATCAACGGTGGGCATCCGGTCAGGGAATCGGCTGTAAAATCTGCTTTTAACTGTGCCTTTGCAGAAGGAAGAGAGAAGATTAGTAATAAGGGTAACGTAAAAAATAGAAAGGGAAGGCGGTTGTATATTGCCGGTACATAGGTCAGGGGTAACTTATTAAACATACTTGATAAGTGGGGGTTAAATCATAACGCACAATAGCTATCGCCGTACCTTCTATTTTAAAATGTTTAGGAAAATGGTTCAATTATTGTACGGATTGTGTTATATTTCACAAAAATCATGCTATAGTTGTATGCACCCCTCCAAGTTTATTCCGCTCGTCGTGGGCCTGGTCTTCTTGTTTGTGCAATCAAGCGCTCAGGATATACATTTTTCCCAGTTTTACGAAACCGCTTTGTTGCGGAACCCTGCCCTCGCCGGTATTTTCACCGGAGACTATCGCATTGAAGCGGTGTACAGAAACCAGTGGAATAGCGTGACGATACCCTATCAGACCGGCGCGTTAAGCGGGGAGATTAAGTTCCCTGTCGGACAAAAATACGACTACATTACCGGAGGGCTGCAATTGACCTATGATGTCGCGGGCACTTCTCACTTTCAAACAACGCAGCTCCTGCCCGTCAACAATTATCACAAGTCCTAAAGCGGCAGCCGCAATATGTGTCTATCC
>CAYXRN010000172.1:0-6324 GCA_964467635.1 uncultured Chitinophagaceae bacterium
TCGCCGACCGCCTGAAAGTCTCTCAAAAAACGGTTCAAAACCAATTGGGCAATGCCATTAACGGATTACGCGCTCATGTGTTGCCTCCGCTTATTGGCCTGGTCATTTTATTATGTTGTATTAGATAAATGACCCGTTTCTCTTTCCTCAAGACGGAATAAAATAATAATTTGTATCTGCATTTGGGAGTTCTCCCCTTTTTTGTGACTTAACTATATAAACCAGTTGAATGTATGCCGGACAGGGAAAGAAAGTCGGAATTGATAAGAATTGCAAAACGGGTGCTTCTGGGTAAGGCTACTCCTAAAGAAAAGCGATTCTTAAAAAAATACTATGATCATTTTGATAAAAATGATTTGGATCCAGAAAGGCTTTCCGATTCGGGACAAAATGCTCTGGAAAATGAAATATTGGAAAAAATATATAGCAAAATAGACAGAAAACAAAAAAGACGCCCGTTTGCTTTATGGAATATGAACGGAACTAAAGTAGCGGCGGCTGTTGCCGTGATTATTGTATCCGGACTTATTTATTTTAGTTATCATTCCTCTTCCAAAGAGGGTCCTGTTGTTGCATTAAGTGAGAATAATATAAAAAATAATGTGATAACACCGGGAGGAAATAAAGCGGTACTCACTTTATCAAATGGATCACAAGTAATTTTAGACAGCGCGCATAAGGGTATGTTGGCTCGGCAGGGTAACAGCCGGATTGTGAAAATAAACAATGGCCAGTTGATCTATAATGAGGGAAAAATTTCTTCTAAAGAGATAACCCCCAAAACAATAAAATACAACACATTAACCATTCCGAGAGGAGGGAAATATCGGCTTACCTTACCGGATGGCACCAAAGTATGGTTGAATTCTGCGTCCTCCCTTACTTTTCCGACCAGGTTCGTAGGAAAGGAAAGAAAGGTAACACTGACGGGGGAGGCTTATTTTGAAGTTGCTAAAGATGCGAAACGACCCTTCAGGGTATCGGCGGGTAAAACCCAAATCGACGTTTTAGGAACACATTTTAATGTGAATGCATATACAGATGAACCTTCTATAAAAGCGACCTTACTGGAAGGCTCGATTAGAGTGACGAACGGATCTGCGAAAACTGTCCTGCATCCGGGGCAACAGGCCGTCATGATTAGGGATAAAACAGGTATTAATGTCGCCGCGGTCAATACGAAAGAAGTGCTGGCATGGAAAAACGATTATTTTTCATTTTATCGTACCAGTATTTATGAGATTATGCGGCAAATATCACGCTGGTATGATGTGGATGTGCGTTTTGAGGATTCATTGAATGTTTTTCTGAATGGAAATATCAGCAGGGAGGTTAATGCATCAGAAGTATTTAAAATGTTGGAACTGACAGGAGAACTTAAATTTGTGATTCATGGAAATAACGTCATTGTAAAAAAATAAATTGAATAGAAAAGCCGGAAACATCGGAACTGTTCCCGGCACGTTCAGCTTATTTTAAAATTCGGGTAGAACTTTTATTTAATAATCTAAACCATTCAAAGGTATGCTATTATCTGTATTTCACAAAGACAGACACAGATCGTGTCTTTGCACTTCAAAAATCTGGCTAATCATGAGATTGACCACTCTGCTTTTAACGGTTGCCATCATGCAGACAAGTGCTGAAGCTTTTTCTCAGCAAACAATTACATTGTCTAAAAAAGAAGCTACAATAGAAACTGTATTTAAAAACTTTCGCGAACAAGCGGGTTATAATTTCCTTTATAGCAACAGCGTCGTGAATGAATCCAATCCGGTAAACATTCATGTAAAAAATGTTTCCTTAAAGGAGGCATTAGACCAATGCCTGAGAAATCAGCCACTGAGTTATCACATTATTAACAAAACGGTAGTCGTTGAAGTAAATCATGATAAACTTCAGCAATTGGCTCCTGTACCAATCAAGGTAACCGGTATCGTGACGGACGAGAACGGCGCTCCACTTCCCGGGGTGAGTATCCAGGTGAAAAATACGCGAACAGGAACTATTACAGACGCTAAAGGAAATTTTACCATTACTGTAAAAGATAAGCAGGCGGTATTGGTGTTTACCTATATTGGATATACTTCTGTAGAAAAGCAAGTGGGAGAAAAAACACGCTTAAAGGTGAAACTAAAGCCTGCGAATACGGGGCTTAATCAACTGGTTGTAATAGGCTATGGTACGCAAACAAAAAAAGATTTGACCGGAAATATTTCTACCGTTTCCGGTGAAGATTTTGAACGGGTACCCGCTACAAACCCTCTTCAGGCTATTCAGGGGAAGGTGCCGGGTTTGTCCATTACTCCCAAAAACGGCCTGCCGGGTGAAGGTTCTTCTGTCATAGTCAATGGCGTTCAGTCTATCAATGGTACTAATGCTCCCATTTACGTGGTGGATGGCGTGATAACAAATAGCATTCAGAATATTAATCCGGGGGATATTGAATCCATTTCGGTTTTGAAAGATGCCTCATCCACCGCAATCTATGGAGCGCGTGCTGCCAATGGGGTCATCATTGTGCATACGAAAAGGGGAAAAGGACTGACTTCTCCAAAAATTACTTTTAGAGCCTATGGCGGCGTTCAGACAGAAGGAAATCCTAAACTTCATTTGTTGAATGCAAAACAATTTCTGGAACTGTATACCGAAGCCTATACAAATGATGGTATAACAGTACCCTGGACACAGGCGGATTTGGATTATTACAAAGGAGTGAATACCAATTGGCTGGATTTAATTACCCGCACAGGTTATATTCAACACTATAACTTAAGTGTTGGCGGAGGCTCTGACCACGGAAATTATTATGTCTCCGGCGGCTACCTGACTAATAAAGGAAGAGTACTTGGAACGGATTACAATAAGTTTACCCTTCAGTTCAATTCAGATCATGACATTAATAAATGGATTCATTTTGGTAATTCTTTACAACTGTTTGCGACTACAGCCAATGGAACCAATGGTACAGACGCACCCTACCAGGTGGCATTGACAAAAGTTCCGATCACAAGAGCATATGCGGACAATGGCGACTATGCCCCTATTCATAACACGGAATTAGAACATCAATACGCGAACCCGGTATTCCTGGCTAAGGAAAATGTTAATCGTACTGTTTCTAAAGGTTTCTTGGGAAATATTTATCTGACTTTGGATTTGATGGAGGGTCTTAAGTTTACAGCCCGGGGTAATGCGGAATGGCAACATGGTTATGCTACTCAATTTACCGCCGGTATTTCACCGACATACCAATGGGAGGGAAGTAATAAAAACTTTGTCCAGAAAGAAGAGACGCACAGCCTTCACTGGATTACTGATTTTACCCTCGATTACAATAAGGTATTTAATGACATTCATAAGCTTCATGTCTTATTGGGGTATTCAAATGAGTCTTATACAAGTGAAAATCTGCTTGGAAGCAGGAGTAATACACCGAATAATTCTATACAATTTTTAGATGCCGGGGATCCTACAACGATGATTAATAAAAATGGTACAGGAAGTTGGGCTTTTAGTTCTGTATTTGGCCGTTTAAACTATTCGTATAAAGACAGATATCTCTTTACCGGAACGCTTCGTCGGGATGGAAGCTCGAGGCTGGCCAGCGGGCATCGTTTCGGATTATTTCCTTCCGCTGCTGTAGCCTGGAGGCTTTCAGATGAACAGTTTATGCAGAACCTCACCTTTATTGATAATTTAAAATTACGTGTTAGTTGGGGAAAGGTTGGAAATGTATTGAGTCTCAGCGAATATGCAACCGTGCCGTCGTTAACTCAATGGAATTATGTATTCAACGAGGCACCTGCATTAGGATATACCGGGGCTGAAGCTGTGAATCAGAATATTAACTGGGAAAGCACTACTAAAAAGAATATAGGTCTGGATGCTTCCCTGTTTAGAAGCCGTCTGTACACCACCATTGATTATTATATTGGAGATACCCGGGAACTTTTGTTTAAAGAAGCTATCCCGGCTTCAACGGGCTATAGCAATCAGCCTTTTATTAATGCCGGTCATGTAAGAAACAGCGGCGTGCAGGTACAATTGGGGTATCGCGGAAAGACCGGTGATTGGAATTATGATGTAAGTGTCAACATGTCTCACAACAAAAATAAGGTGATTGATTTAGGCGGGCAGGATTTACGCACACAGGGGCTTATTGTAGGATATCCGGTTAAATCTTATTTTGGATACGAGGCGGCAGGGCTGTTTTATACACAGGCGCAATTAGACAAATACCCTCATTCAGACTTTAAGCAAATTGGAGATATCCGGATTAAAGATATTGACGGAACAGACGCAGACGGTAATCTTACCGGCAAGCCGGATGGCGAGATAACGCCGGCAGACCGTAGCATTATTGGAAGAAAATATCCCAATATTACTTATGGAACTTTTGCCAGCGTAGGTTATAAAAACTGGACTTTGCAATTACAATTGCAAGGCATACAGGGTATAAGCAGAAACATTCTGGGGGCACAAAAAGATCTGTTTAACTATTTTACCTCCTGGGCTGAAAATAATGCCGCGATTATTATGAACAGGTATAACGCGACCAAAAACCCAGATGGCACATGGCCCCGTTTGTCCAAATCGGATGAAGGGCATAACCGCGAATTTTCCAGTTTCTGGCTTAGGGACGCGTCCTTCCTGAGAATAAGGAATATCAACCTGAATTATAACTTTCCAAGCACCGTCTTAAAGGCATTAAATATGGAACAATTCGGTGTCTATGTCAGCGTGGAGAACCTTTATACTTTTACGCACTTCATAGGCTCTTCGGTTGACACTGAGGGAGATTCTTTTACAGGAATTCCACTTCCAAGAACTTTTACATTTGGCTTAACCGCTTCCTTTTAAGTTCCAATACATTCATTTAAAATAGCAAAAAGATGAAAAACAAATATAAACACCTGCTGATAGTATTCCTGAGTGGATTATTTATGGTATCATGTACTGATAATTTTCTTAACCTTTCTCCGGAGGATGAACCCAGTCCTTCCAATTTTTTTGAGGGAGCTTCATCGGCGGCTCAGGCGGTGACCGCAATCTATCAACCCTGGACGCGCAGCGCGAATATGTACCAACGCGATTTGGTCATTATGTTTGATGCGATGACGGATGATGAATATTGGCGTCCTTCGCGTTCAGCCTCCATTCAGCAGGCCGAATGGAATATCACTTCGTCCAATGGCGCTATTAGCGATTATTGGAATCGCGCATACCAAAGTATAAATGCGGCTAATTTCGCGATAGAAGGAATACCTACATCTGCCGACAAAACTTTTACCGCGGAAGATCAAAAAGCGTATATAGCGGAAGCGCGGTTTATGAGAGGATTCGACTATCTATTTCTGGTGTCTCTCTGGGGGGATGTTCCTTTAATAACGCATCAATTAAAAGATTTTAAAGACTTTGATCAGCCGCGAAGTCCTAAAGCGGAGGTGTACAAACAAATTATAAGTGACTTTGAATATGCGAAGGTCAATTTACCAAAGGAACAAAGTAGTAGGAAAGGTGCCCCGACAAAGGCTACGGCCGCCGCGTATTTAGCCAAAGCCTACCTCTACTCAAAAGATTATCCTCATGCTGAAACGGCGGCTCGGGATGCTATCTCTATCGCGGAGGCTTCCGGTTATCACATGCTGGATGATTATATGTCTATTTGGGATATTAATAATGAGGGGAACGCGGAAGAATTATTTTATATTGCGTATGTCAGGAATAATCCTGATTACAGTCAGAATATGACGGTTGAACGATTGGTACGCGATTGCCCTGCTCCGGTAAAAAGTATTTATGGAAATGGCGATGGATGGGGTTATTCTCTACCGCAAAGGTCGCTGTATGACGCATTTGAACCCGGAGACCCACGCAGGGGATATACGCTGTTTTCCCCCGGAGATTTTTATGGCATATATAGTGGTTCAACGCCATTTACTTATAGAAGACAGAAACTGGATGCGCAGGGCGACACTTCCAGTACCGTGGTGACCGTGGCTCCCGGAGATTCCGTTTTTTATAATTCCAACTGGTCGCCAACAGGATTGAGTACAAGAAAAATGATTAGCAACCTTGAAGGACTTACCAATGTCCGCTGGGCCGGACAGGATGTGCCACTGATGCGAATGTCCGATTTATATTTGTTCCTCGCCGAGGCACTGGCTGAACAAAACAACCCGGAAGCCTTGAAATGGGTAAATAAGGTTCGTTCACGACCGTCAGTCGATATGCCACCCCGATCAGTGGGGGATGGCCGAATCGGAGATGATAACCTGGTGGATATTGTTCGTCACGAAAGAAGAGTGGAATTGGGATTAG